>NZ_JABGDE010000013.1:0-182979 GCF_041028325.1 Modestobacter sp. I12A-02662
TTCGACGGCGTGCTGACCACCTGCGTCTTCGGCTGGGACGCCGAGGCGCGCGAGTCCGGCGCCCGGATGCTGGCCGCGATCCGCGAGCTGGTCACCAAGCACTTCCCCGCCGGTACGAACACCTGACCCCGAGAGGCAGCAAGCTACGGCAGGCTGGACCTCGGCCCACCGCACAACGCCTGACCCCTGCCCGCAACCTCCGCGGCGATCATGGACCGGGGGAACCGGCACGCCGCGCGGTGCCGGCGTGCCGGCCCCCCGGCGCCATGATCGCCTTGGAGGGGGACGCCGGCTGTCAGCCGAACGCCTCCTGGATGGCGTCCGAGGCCCGGCGCGGGCTCGCCGCTTCCTCCGGGGCGATGGACTCGGCCGTCCCGACCTCGCGCGCGGCAGGCTCGCGCACCTCGACCACCGCCGGATCGATCCGCATCACGGCGTAGCCGGCCACGGCTCCCGCGCCGAACCCGGGCGCGAAGATCCGGGTCGGCTGGGTGATGACGCCGTCCCGCACGGCGTCGTGGATCGCGAGGGGGATGCTCGCCGCCGACGCGTTGCCCACCCTCTCGATGTTGAAGTACAGCTGGTCCGCGCCCAGCCCGGCACGCTCGGCCAGCTGGAGCACCATCGTCTTGTTGGCCTGGTGCGGGACGATCAGGTCGATGGTCTCCAGCAAGGAGCCGGCCTGGCCGCGGGGGTCGGGCAGCGCGCCGATCTCCTCGATCATCTGGGTCAGGTAGCGGCCGGCCAGGTTCTTCACCTGCGGACCGAACACGGTGACGTTGTTGTCGAAGTCGGGGTTGGGCCAGATGATCGAGTTCACCTCGCTGGCCGGGCCGCTGGCGTAGGTCTGCAGGTAGTCGAGGTCCGGCTCCTCCCCCTCGGGCGCCACCCCCACCACCATCGCCGCCGCGCCGTCGGCGAAGAGCATGCGCGACGGGCGGACGTTGCCGACCTTGTCGGAGAACTTCTCCGCGCACACCACCAGGACCGGCCGCTGCACCTCCTGCAGGATCCGGACGGCGTCGGACAGCCCGTAGGGCATCCCGGCGCAGGCCGCGATGAGGTCGAAGGCGGCGTGGGTCTGGTAGATGCCCAGCTGACCGCAGATGTAGGTGGCCAGCGACGGGAGCAGCCGGGAGGTGGTGCAGGTGCACACCACCACGCCGCCGATCTCCTCGGGGCCGCGCTGCGCCTTCTCCAACGCCGCCTCGGCCGCCTGCAGCGCCAGCTCCTCCAGGCTCAGCGAGGTGTAGCGCCGCTCCTCGACCCCGGTCTTCTCCTGGATCTCGTCGGCGCTCATCGGGGACCAGTTGTAGGAGGAGTTCCGGACGACGTCGTCGTTGGTGAACGGCTGGTCCCCGTGGATCGCGACCAGCGCCTCCAGCTTCGGCATCACGGTGAACTGGCTGCGGACGTCGACCGCCGGGTAGGGCCGCACCGGCTGCCGCGACTCCCGGGCCCGGGGTGCCGGCCGCTTCGTCGCCCCGGCGCTCAGCCGGCGCAGGAAGTCGGCGACCCCCTTGTCCCGGGGGTGGAAGGCGACGACGTAGTCGTCGTCCGACAGCTGGTCGGCCCGGGTGAGCTCCACGCCGGCCCGGTCCCACGGGTACTGGTTGTGCAGCACCATCGCCCAGCGGTGCAGCGCCTCGAGCTCCGGCACGTCCTCCCAGCAGTCGAGGATGTCGTCGTAGTCGAAGACCGGGTAGTCCGGGTCGTAGCTCGGCAGGCGGAACGTGAGGTTGTCCGGGTCCTGCAGGAACTCGGCCACCGTCGGCTTGACCGCCGGGAGGGTCGTCGCGTGGTTCTTCCGGTTGCCGAAGACGTCGAACAGGATGCCGAAGATCCGGTCCTCGACCTCCGCGTCCCACTTGGGCGGCAGCGCCGGGTAGGCCGACTCGACCGCGGCCACCTTCGTCGCGCCGTCCTCCCAGGGCTGCAGCACCGGCAGGAAGACGTCGGTGCGGGTGCGTGGCAGGTCGCCCCAGCGGGTCGGCCGCTTGTCGTACATGGTGATCGAGAACCGGTTGGCCCAGAACAGGTTGAGCGCCACGTCCCGCATCAGGGCGTAGCGGTCCTCGTAGGCGCCGATCCGGACCTTGTCCAGGATGTCGGTGCCGCTGGGCGCCTTGGTCTCGAAGTCGCGGCGGATGACGTTGTCGAGCTGCTCCAGCGAGGTCATGGTCGAGAAGTCCAGCTGCGGCATGATGCTCGAGGGGAACACCGGGCGACCGTGCCGGTTGAGGACGAAGGCGTTCATGATCAGCCTCTCTGAGGGCCCGACGTGGCGGCAGTCCCTGGTCGGGCTGCCCGTTCCATCCCCCGCTCGACGGCGGCGATCAGCCGCGGGCGGAGCTCGGCAGCGGGGACGATGTCGTGCACCGAGCCGACCCGACGGGCCCGCTCGATGTCGTGCACGGCCTCGAACTCCGCAGCCACCTCGCCCAGCTTCTCCGATCGCACGCTGGCGCGCAGGGTGGCGAGCTCGGCTCCCAGCCGGGCCTGCTCCAGGCCCTCGGCGGCGTCCACCGCGGCCTGCAGCTCGCGCACCCGGCTGTCGGCGGCGGTGCGCTTGTCGACCTCGCGGGTGAAGACGACGGCGGCGGCGGGGGCACCGCCGAGCACCGAGGCGTAGGAGCCCTCGACCGCCAGCACCTCCATGTTGTCGTTCAGGACGCCGGCGAAGACGACGAAGGCCCCGCCGTGGTAGCGGGAGACGACGCAGAAGACGATCGGGCCGTCGAAGTTGGTGATCGCCCGGCCGATCTCCGCGCCGTACTCCAGCTGGAGCTTGCGCAAGGACTCCGGTGACCCGTCGAAGCCGGAGAGGTTGGCCAGCACGACCAGCGGCCGGTTGCCGCTGGCCGCGTTGATGGCCCGGGCGGTCTTCCGCGACGAGTGGGGGAACAACGTCCCGGCCGTCCACTGGTCGGGGCCGTCGGCGGGGTACCTGCCGCGGCGCGGGATCGGCCGGGACTCGATCCCGATCATCTCGACCGGGTGGCCGCCCAGGTGCGCGTCCAGCACGACCGAGGTGTCGGCGTCGGCCATGCCGGCCCACCGCTCGAGGACGGGGTGGTCCTGGTCGCTGACCGCGTGCAGGACCGTGCGGATGTCGAACGGCTTCTTCCGCTCGGGGTTGGCGGTCGCCGAGAAGATGTCCCCGACGGTGGTGAAGTCGCTCGACGGGTGACTGTGCGGATGCGACCGGACGTCCCGGTCCCGGGGGTCCTCGGTGTCGGCGGGCCGGGGCCAGCGCTCCCCGGGCACGACGTAGGTGTGGTCGTAGTGCCGCAGCAGCAGGTCGGTGGCGGCCGCGAGGTCGGGCGCCCAGTACTGCGCCTGACCGTTCGGGCCCATCACCCGGTCGTAGCCGCCGATCCCGAAGTTGTCCTCGGCCGACACCCCGCCGGAGTAGTCCAGGGAGTGCTTGCCGGTGAGCACCATCGCGCTGTCCGGCGTCATCACCAGGATGCCCTTGGTGTGCATGAGCATCGTGGCCTCGGCGTTCCAGTACGGCTGCGCCCCGACGTTGATCCCGGCGACGACGACGTTGATCTCGCCGCCGTCCTGGGTGAACGTGATGATCCGGCGCAGGGCGCGGGCGACCCAGTCCATGTTCTCGGTGCCGCTGTCCATCGAGATGCGGGCACCGGAGGACAGCGCGAACCACTCGACCGGGACGCCGAGCTCCTCGGCGAGGTCCACGGCGGCGACGACCCGCGCGCACTCGGGTTCGGCGACGGTGCCCAGTGCCTTGGTCGGGTCACCGAACAGGACCACCCGGGTCATGCCCTCGGGATGGCGCTGGCTGGGCGTGCTGACCACGCCCACCACGAGGCCGGCCCGGTTGCGCCCGGGCGGCCGTTCCACCGGCACGAGGCGGCCCTGCTCGTCGAGGTCGTACTCCACGAAGGTGCCGTCGGGGCCGGCCAGCAGCGGCGCGAGCTCGTACGGGTAGACGGTGCCGCGGGCGCGGGAGCTCAGCACCTTGTCGGCGTAGTCGTCCAGGGGCCGTAGCGGCTCGGTCGGCCGGTCGGTCACCTCCATCCGCACGCCCGCCCCCGGCCGGAAGGAGAACCGCAGCGCCACGTCACGAGGGGCACCGTCGTCCTCCTTCAGCCGCGCCAGCAGGACGATCTGGTCGAGACCGGCCCCGACCGTCAACGGCGCGGAGGTCCGGGCGAAGGCCGCGACCTGCGACAGCGGCACCTCGATCGACGGCCAGGCGTAGAGGTGCACCCGGTTGTGCATCAACGGCCGCCGCGACCGCCGCTGCGACTGCGCCCGGCGCAGGCCGTCGAGGCAGGCGGTCAGCAGCCGCTCGACGGTCGGGAACCCGACGATCTCGCCGGTCTCGTCGCGGAGCGGCGTCAGGTCGCGCACCTCGGCCATGGCGATCAGCCGCTCGTCGTTCGGGTTGTCCTTGGCGACGACGTGCAGCAGGTAGGTGTCCTCGGCCGAGGGCAGTCGCCGGCCCTCGAACTCCTTGAGCCGCCACAGGTCGAGCCGCTGGGCCGTCAGCGGGTGCAGGCCGCGGATGATCCGCTCCTCGGCCAGGCCGTCCGGCGAGGGCCGGAACGTCACCGCGTCCACGTCGCCGTCGGGCGTGCAGACGGTCACGGTCACCCGGCGCACCGTCTGCAGCCCCGGCACGGCCGCGAGCTGCTCCTGCAGCCGGGCGGCCATGGCGTCGTCATCGGCCGGCCGGTCGGGCCAGGAGAGGTAGAGGTCCAGGATCAGGTGCCCGGGGTCCCCTGACTCCGCGGCCCGGGCGGCCAGCGCGGAGAGGGCGGCGGGCAGGCCGTCGCTGCCGACCATCAGGGCGAGCACGTGCAGCTGCACGCCGTTCAACTCGTAGTCCGCGGAGACGGCCGACTGGCCGTCGAGCAGGAAGGACCGGACGTCCTGCAGCGCCCGGCTGCGGTAGTAGCGCCGGGTGAGGACCTCCACGACCGGGTCCGGCCTGCTGGTCGGCCGGTCGAAGCGCTGGGCCAGGAGCCGGATCAACGGCTCCGGGCTGGCGACCAGCGCCTCGATCCGGGTCAGGTCGTCCCCGGACTCCCCTCGGCTCCGGGCGTCGTCGAGCTCGTCCAGCAGCCGCCCCGCCTCGTCGATGACCTCCTGCCGCGCCCGGCGGACCACCGGCTCCTCGAAGGAGCGGTACCGGACGGCGCGGGCGAGGTCGCCCACCGACGGGTAGCGCAGCTGGGTCGCGACCACGAGCCGGTCGAGCACCTCCGCGACCTCCGACCGCTCCTCCCCCGACGGCGGGTCGGCGACCAGCCACCGGTCCAGCAGGGCCAGCACGGCGGGCAGCTGCCCGGTGACCCGCTGCTGGGCGAGGAAGACCCGGTACACGGCCGCCTCGAGGGCCGGGCCGGCGTCCCGGTCGTCGTCGACCCCGTAGTGCGCGAGGACCCGGCGCAGCCGGTCCCGGAAGCTGGCCGGGAGCCCCTCCCGGTCCGCGTCCAGCGAGTGCAGGTAGGTGTGGAAGTACTCGCGCGGGCTGTGGACCTGCTGGTCCTCCTCCTCCTCGGCGACGGCCGGGCGGTTGCGCGACAGCTCGGCGAGGTCGGCGAACGTGGTGAGGACGGCGAGCTCCGCGCGCAGCAGCTCCGGGTCGTCCGGAGGGAGGTCCGCGCGGGCACCGGCGTACTCCCGCACCAGGTCGGCGACGTGCCCGGCGCCGATGTCGTAGCCGGTGATCAGCGCCTGCAGTGCCGCGAGCGTCGCCAGGGCGCGGGCCCGGGCATCCGGTGCGGCCGCGTCCGGGCTCTCCGGCAGGGTGACCCGCTCGCCGGACGCCTCCTCGGCGTCGTCGCCGGCCCGGTCGATCGTCAGGAGGGGGGCACCGGCGTCGACCTGGGCGTTGGCCGCGACGCGCACCTCGCGCACCCGGCCGGCGAACGGCGCCCGCACCGCCGTCTCCATCTTCATGCTCTCCAGGACGACGATCGTCTGGCCGGCCTCGACCTCCTGGCCGACCTCCGCGCGCACCGCCACGACCACCGCGGGGGCCGGGGCACGGACGATGCCGCCGACGTCCCGGGACACCCGGTGCGACACACCGTCGACCTCGACGAGGGATGAGCCGGTCGCCTGGACCGCCACCACCGAGAACCGGTCGTCGCCCACCGTCAGCCGGCTCTCCAGCGGGCTGAGCCGGTCCACGTCCACGTCGGTGTACCGGTCGTCGAGCGTCACCCGGTAGCGATCCCGCCCCACCGTCGCCACGGTCAGCCGGTAGGCCTGCCCGCGGGAACCCAGCTCCACCGTCCGCCCCACCTCGTGCGGGGCCCGCGGGCGCCCGCCCTGGGCCGAGGCGAGGAAGGCGGCCCGCTCGCGCGCCTCCTCCTCGTCGGCGACGTCGATCGCCACCTGGGCCAGCGCCACCCAGGCGTTGCCCGCGGGCTCGGCGTCCCCCCGCGTGCCGGTGCGGTCCAGCCAGCCGGTGTCCGCGGTGCCGGCGACCACCTCCGGCCGGTCGAGGAGCTCCAGCAGGAAGGACTTGGTCGTGGCCCCGCCGCGCAGCACGACGGTCGTGTCGCGCAGCGCGCACCGCAGCCGGGCGAGCGCCTCGGGCCGGTCGCGTCCCCAGGCGATGATCTTGGCGATCATGGAGTCGTAGAGCGGCGGGATGACGTCGCCGACGCCGATCCCGGTGTCGACCCGGATCCCCGGCCCGGTGGGCAGGCGCATCAGCTCGACCCGGCCGGGCGCGGGGGCGAAGCCCTGCTCGGCGTCCTCGGCGTTGAGCCGTGCCTCCACCGCGTGCCCGGACCGCGGCGGCGGCTCACCCTCGAGCCGGCCGCCGCCGGCCACGTGCAGCTGCAGCTTCACGATGTCCAGGCCGGTGGTCTCCTCGGTCACCGGGTGCTCGACCTGCAGCCGCGTGTTCACCTCGAGGAAGGTGAAGAGCTCCTCCTCGGGCTGGTACAGGAACTCGACGGTGCCCGCCCCGACGTACCCGGCGGCCTTCACCAGCGCGATGGACGACTCGCGCAGCAGGCGGTCCTGCTCGTCGCTCAGAGCGGGGGAACTGGACTCCTCCAGCACCTTCTGGTTGCGCCGCTGGACGGAGCAGTCGCGCACCCCGGGGGCCCACACCGTGCCGTGCTGGTCGGCGATCACCTGGACCTCGACGTGCCGGCCGCCCTCGACCAGCCGCTCCATGAAGACGACCGGGTCGCCGAAGGTGCGCTGCGCCTCGACCTGCGTGCGGGCCAGCGCGTCCTCGAGCTCGTCCGCGGAGCGCACGACGCGGATCCCGCGCCCGCCGCCGCCGCTGCGGGACTTCACGATCAGCGGATAGCCGATCGTGTCCGCGTGCCGCCGGCCGTCCTCGATGCCGGCCACCGGGCCGCCGCTCCACGCCGCCACCGGCACGCCGGTCTGCTCGGCGAGCACCTTCGCCTCGATCTTGGCCCCGAGCAGCCGCATCGCCTCCGGCGGAGGGCCGACGAAGACGACGCCGAGGGAAGCGCACAGCTCGGCGAAGGCCGGGTCCTCCGCGACGAACCCCCAGCCGACCCACGCGGCGTCGGCGCGGCTGGCGCGCAGCGCCCGGGCCAGCTCCTCGTGGTCGAGGTACGGGCTGCCCGCACCGGTCTCGCGCAGGAGCACGGCCTCGTCAGCCGCCCGGACGAACGTCGCCCGGCGCTCGGCCTCGGTGTGCAGCGCGATGACGCGCGTCCCGTGCCTGTGCTCGGCGTTGAGCTCCCGGACGGCCCGCGTGAGCCGCATGGCGGGCTCGCCCCGGTTGATGACGGCGATGCGATCGAACACCGAGCACTCTCCTGTCGGTGGGCCCGTTGACGGCGGCGGCGTCGGCCGCCTGCTACATGTCCAGCCCGCCGTTGACCCCCCAGGTCTGGCCGGTGATGTACGACGACGCGTCGGCCGCGAGGAAGTGCACGACCCGCGCGATCTCCTCGGGCTGCCCCAGCCGGCCCAGCGGGATCTTTGCCAGGATCCCGTCGAGGACCTTCTGCGGGACGGAGCTGAGCATCTCGGTCGCGATGAAGCCCGGGGTCACGGCGTTGACGGTGATCCCGATGCCGTCCGTCTTGCCCGCGCGCTTCAGCTGCATCGCGGCCTCGAGGGCGAGGGTCTTGGTCAACCCGAACAAGCCGGACTTGGCGGATGAGTAGTTGACCTGCCCGATGCCGCCGGTCTCGCCGATGATCGAGGAGATCATCACGATCCGTCCGCTGCCGCGCTCCAGCATGTGCACCAGCGCCGCCTGGGACAGGTAGAACGCCCCGGAGAGGTTGACGTCGATCACCCGGCGCCAGTCGTCGTCGGTCATCTTCAGCACCGTGCGGTCCGCGGTGATGCCCGCGTTGTTCACCAGGATGTCCAGCCGGCCCTGCTGCTCGATGACCTCACCGATGGTGCGCCGGCAGTCGTCCGCCGACCCGATGTCGCCCCGGTGGACCGTCACCTGGCGGTCGGGGAAGTCACTGGTGAAGTCGCGGGCGAACGCCTCGGCCGCCTCCTGGTTGCCGCTGTAGCCGACCGCGACGTCGGCTCCCTGGGCGGCCAGGCTCCGGGCGATCGCCGCGCCTATCCCGCGGGTCCCGCCCGTCACGAAGGCCACCCGGCCGAGGAGCTTGTCACCGGTCCTCATCGCGCGTTCCTGCGTCGCTGTCATGGCGTCCCCTCGTCGCGGCGTTACCACCGTGTCCCCCCGAGTCGAGCCTGAGCGGCACGGGTGGCCGTTCCGACACCGGGCAGGGCGAGCATCGTGGTCGGACTGCGGAGCGTCAACGGGAGACCGAACATCCTCACGCAACGACGTCGTGTCGCCCCGGACAGCCACCGCCGGTCCGTGGCGCGACCGGCGTCCCAGGACGACCGCCGACGACGCAGCAGCGCCCCCTCCCCGGACGGGGAGGGGGCGCTGCTGCGGACGGTGGTGCGGACCGTCGCGCAGGCGACGGTCACGCGGACTTACTTGGTGTCGGCCTCGACCAGTCGCTCGACGAGCTCGTCGACGGTGCCGGTCTTGGGCAGCTCGCGCTGGGCGGCCAGCTCGGAGAGCTCCGCCTTGGTGAGGGCCTGGTACTGCTCACGGGCCTTGTCCTGCGCCGCCTTGCGCTCCTGGCGCTCGGCCTTGGCCGCGTCCCGGGCCTGCTGGCGCTCGGCCTGCTCGGCCTGCTCGGCCTGCCGGCGAGCGGCCTGCTCGGCCCGCTCGGCCTGGTCGCGAGCGGCCTTCTCGGCCTGCTCGGCCTGCTCGCGGGCGGCCTTCTCCACGGTGTCCACGCCGGTCCGGGCGACGTCGGAGACGCTCTGGAACTGGTCGCGCACGGCGCCGCTGACCGACTCGATCTGCTGGCGGGTGACGTCGGAGAGGGTGGTGGCGACCTCGGCCAGCTGACGGGCGTACTGGTGGTTGAGGTCCACGATCTGCTTGATGAAGGAGTACTGCCGCTCGACGGCGTCCGCGACGTCCAGCTGCGGGACGCTGGGGGCGGTCGGCAGGGTGCGGAACTGGTCGGTGACGGTGCTCATGCCGTTCTTCCAGCTGTCCAGCGTGGTGCTGAGCAGGTCCTTGGCGTTGCGGGTCGCGGCGGTGTAGTCAGTCGCGGAGGTCATCGTGTGCTCCAGATGTGGTAGGTGGCCGTTCGGTGATAACTATGCCAAGCAACCGCGCTACATGTCAATCGAAAGGGCAGTGGTACGACTCACCCGGCCGATGAGGATGGTCGCCCGGGCTGTCGGCGCTGCCCTGACCATGACCCTCCTCGCGTCCGACCGCGCCGGCCGCGGCGAACCACTGCTGCTGCTCCACGGCATCGGCTCAACCCGGGACGACTTCTCCGCCCTCCTCCCCCGGCTGGCCGAGCGCTACGACGTCCTGTCCCTCGACCTGCCCGGGCACGGCGGGTCGCCCGCGGTCAGCGGGCCGCCCACCGTCGCAGCGCTCACCGACGCCGTGGAGGCCGACCTCACGGAGCGCGGACTCCAGCGCGTCCACGTGCTCGGCAACTCCCTGGGCGCCCGGATCGCCATCGAGCTCGCCGCCCGCCGGCGGGCCCGCTCGGTCGTGGCGCTGTCGCCGTCCGGCCTGGGCCTCCCGTCCGAGCGCCTGCACCAGGGCCTCCTGATGGCGACCGCGCGCACCATGACCCGCACGCTCCGACCGGCGCTCGGGGCCCTCGCGGGCTCGCCGGTCGGACGCGCCGCCCTGCTCGCCGGCATGCGCGCCCGCCCGTGGGAGGCCAGCGAGACCGAGGCGCTCGCCATGCGCGGCGGCTTCGCGGACTCCAGCGGGTTCTGGTCGATGCTGTGGTGGGCCGTGCTGCAGGACGTCCCGACCGGGCTGCACCGCGTGGACTGCCCGGTGATGCTCGCCCAGGGCGCCCTCGACGTCGTGGGGGCCGGGCAGACCCCGCGCTACCTCGCGTTGATCCCCGGGGCGCGCTTCCTGCTGCTGCCGGTGGCTGGGCACGCGCCCCAGTCCGATGCCGCGGACGCCATCCTGGACCTGGTGCAGCAGACCGTCGAGCGCGCCGCCCCGCTCCGCGCGGGAGCCTGACGCCGCCGTCGGAGGGGGCGCCGACCGCCCCCTCCGACGACCGGGGGCCTACGCCGACTGCTCGGCGACCGACAGGAAGAACCTGACCATCTCCGCCGAGGCGTCGGGGCCCGCGGGGTCGGTGTAGGAACCGGCCGTGCTGCCGCCGAACCAGGCGTGCCCGCCCCCGTGCACGGTCCAGGACTCGACGAGCACCGCGCCGTTCCCGTCGGTGTGCACCGTCCGGGTGCTGGCGCGCCCGCTCCCCCGCTCCACGCGCGACGTGTCCGACACGGTGACGTCGGCCGCGGCCAGCTGGGCGGCCACGAGCTGCTCCTGGTTCACCGGGGCCACGGTGCCGTCCCGGTCGCCGTGGAAGACGATCATCGGCACCCGGCCGGCCGGTGCCGGCCGACCGCCGGACCGCATGGCGGCGAAGGCGGAGCCCATGTCGTGCGCCGCGCCGTAGGCGATCCCGGAGTGGACGCCGGCCGCGGCGTACAGGTCCGGATGGGTCGCGGCCATGACCGCGGCCATCGCCCCGCCGGCGGACAGGCCGGCGACGAACACCCGGGCGGGGTCGACCGCGTGGTCGGCCATGACCCGCCGGGTGATGCCGGCGATGATCGACGGCTCGCCACGGCCGGCCTGCTGGTCGGCCGGCGAGAACCAGTTCCAGTAGCCGCCGTTGTTGGCGGCCGCGGACTGCTCGGGGTACGCGACCAGGAAGGTGTGCCGCTCGGCGAGCTCGTTCATCCGGGTGCCGGCCGCGCAGTCCGCCGCGTCCTGCTGGCCGCCGTGCAGCATCACGACGAGCGGCACGGCGTCGCCGGTGTAGCCGGTCGGGACGTACAGGTCGTACCGGCGCGTGCCGGCCGGCTCCGTGTGGCTCAGGTGCCGGACCTCCCCGCCGGGTGCGGCCGCCGCGCGGGCACGGCCCTCGTCCGTCCGCGCACCGGCCCGACCGGCCGCGGGCGTGGCCAGCGCGCCGCGGAGCTGCTGGAGCGGACCGCCGGAGCCGAGCACACCGCGCCCACCGGGGAACGACCGGGGCCCGGTCTTGCGCTCCCCGGCGGAGCCGCCGAGGGAGGCCTGGAGCGCGGCGAACGCCTCGTTCAGCTGGCCGGCCCGGGTGAGCCGGAGCGCTTCGGACATGCCTGAGGCAGGGACGTGGTCCATGGGATCCCCTTCCGGGGGTGTCAGTACCGGCACCGACCGGTCGGTCGGCGCCGTGGGATGCCGGCGCTGGGCGCAGGACGTCAGGTGGTGCGGGAGGCGAGGGCGGCCTTGACCGCCCGGGGAGCACGGAACGCGCCGAGGACCTCGACGGAGGAGATGGTCGCCAGGGCGAGCTCGGGCGTGACGTCGTCGGCGACGGTGGCCAGCCCGAGGACCCGCAGTTGCACGGTCCGGCCGGCGTCCCGCAGCCCCTCCAGGTCCTGGCGGCTGAGGTGCTGCGACCCGAGGGTCAACGTGCGCCGGGCGACCGTGTCGTCGACGGCCGCGGCACGGGTCTCGAGCTGGCGCCGGATCGCCGTCCGGATGAAGTCCGTCCGGTTGGCGTAGAAACCCTCGTCGACGAGGAGGTCGATCTGCCCCAGGTCGACCAGGCCGATGTTGATGGTGATCTTCTCGCTCTTGTCCGTCTCGGCCACGGTCCTCCTTCCGCTGCCACCATCCTGCCACCATCCCGTGGGATGGTCAAACCGGCCCGCGTCCCACCCGGCGCAGATCGCGTCGGATTTCGTGCACAGACCGGGGTGAAGGTGCCGATGTTTCACACGTCACACTTGGACCAACAACACGTGACGGCCGTGTCACGCGACGGAGCCGCACAGCACCTCAGAAGGAGCCAAATGTCGACCACCGCCGAGGACCTCGTACCGGCAGCCGAGGCCACCGCCCGACCGGGTGCCCTGCTGGCCCGTCATGCGGTCAGCAG
The DNA here is from genome assembly GCF_041028325.1 of Modestobacter sp. I12A-02662. Classification (NCBI taxonomy): domain Bacteria; kingdom Bacillati; phylum Actinomycetota; class Actinomycetes; order Geodermatophilales; family Geodermatophilaceae; genus Modestobacter; species Modestobacter sp. I12A-02662. The sequence goes on from NZ_JABGDE010000013.1 coordinate 12,462, forward strand.
CACGACCGCGAGCGTGGCCGAGCTGACCAGGGCGTCGCGCAGCGTCTGGGGCGGCGCCGCCCAGCTGGCGAACCCGCTGGAGGTCGCCGCACGGGGCGCGCTGTGGTGGACCCAGATGGCCGACCGCCGGGCGCCGCGCTGGCACCTGCCGCACCGGACGGTGCTGAGCACGCCGTTCGCGCACGTGCACGACTTCTCCCCGGCCGACGCCGCCGCCGACGTCGTCCCCACCGTGGTGCTGCCGCCGCAGGCCGGTCACTCCTCGCACGTCGTCGACTTCGCCCCGGGCCAGAGCCAGCTCGCCGTCCTGCTCGACGCCGGGCTCACCCAGCTGTACGCCCTGGAGTGGCGCCCGGCGACCGCCGCGACGCGCAACGTCACGATCACCGACTACCTCGAGGTCATCGACCGGGCGGTGGTCCGTGCCGGCGGCCGGGCGAACCTCGTCGGCGACTGCCAGGGCGGGTGGCTCGCGGCGATCTACGCGGCGCTGCACCCCGAGCGGGTGCACACGCTGACCCTGGCCGGGGCGCCGATCGACTTCCACGCCGGGGAGTCCCTCATCGCCGCGTCGACGCACGTCCTCACCCGCGCGCTCGGCATGGCCCCCTACCGGAGCCTCGTCGCCCTCAACGGCGGCAACATGTCCGGGCGGGCGGTCCTGACCAACTTCATCATGATGCAGCCGCAGACGGAGCTCGGCCGGCAGCTGAAGCTGCTGGAGAACCTCCACGACCCGGAGCACGTCGAGCGCTACCGCGTGTTCGAGGACTGGTTCAAGTACACCCAGGACATCCCCGGCGCGTTCTACCTGTGGCTGGTGGAGCACCTGTTCCACCGCAACGAGCTCATCAGCGGGCGCCTCGTCGTCGACGGGCGGCGCGCCGACCTCGGGAACATCACCAGCCCGCTGTTCCTGCTGGCCGGGGCCCGCGACCACATCACCCCGCCGGCCCAGCTGTTCGCCGCGGCCGACGCCGTGAGCACGCCCGCGGCGGAGGTCGTGCAGCGGACGTCGGCCGGCGGGCACCTCGGCCTCTTCACCGGCCGGCAGGCCCTGACCCAGGACTGGCCGGTGCTCATGGCCGCCGTCCGGGCCCGCAGCGGCACCTGACCGACCGCGACCGGGGTCCGCGGGCTGGAGTGGCGCGCAGGAGCGCCACAGCCCGCGGCCCCCGGGCGGGTCACGCGCCCGGGGAACGTCCTTCCACGAAGCTCCGGTAGATCCGCAGCAGCGCGTCCCGCTCCTCGGCCGTGAGGTCGGGATCGCTGCGGATGGCCTCCTCGGTCCGACTGCGGGGTCCCGCGGCCGGGTCGGCCGCCGGCTTCGACAGCAGACCGGCCTCGGCCAGCAGCGTGTCCGGCGGGATGTCGAGCGCCTTGGCGATGGCCTGCAGCACGCGCAGGGACGGTTGGTGCAGACCCCGCTCGATCTGGCTCAGGTAGGCATTGGACACCTTCGTCAGGTCGGCCATGCCGCGCAGCGACAGGTCGGCCATCTGCCGCTGGAGGCGGATGTACTGGCCGAGCCGTCGCACGCGCGGGTCGTCGTCCTCTGTTGCCATCGCGGTTCCTCCCGGTGATCGGCGCACAGTCTCACCGATCGACCCCCGCGCCCCGGCGCCGGTGGGCACGGGCCTCACCCGTCCGGTGGGCCGGCGGGTTCCGGTCCGGCCCCGGGACCCTTTCCCGCGAGCGTCCGTCTGGTGACGCGGGAGCCGCCGTGTTTCGCTCCTGCCCGTTCCCGGTCACAGGGTGTGGACCCGCTTCGACCGGTCTCAGGAGGGCAGCGATGGCAGGCAACTCCATGGAAGCCGGTCGGTCCGTCACCCACAAGATCACCTCGATCCTGCTCACGTTCACCGAGGGCAGCGAGCACACCCTGACCGAGATCGCCCAGCTGGCCGGGTTGCCGATCTCGACGGCGCACCGGCTGACGTCCGAGCTGGCGTCCCGGCGGCTGCTCGAGCGCGCCCCCGACGGCCGCTACCGTGCCGGGTTGCCGCTGCGCATGATCGGTGCCGGCGACCCCCGGCCCCCCGCGCTCCACGAGCGCGCGCCGGCCGTCCTGGAGGACCTCGCCAAGGTCACCCGCTGCCGGGCGCGGCTGGGCGTCCTCCAGGACCTGGAGGTCGGTTACATCGAGAAGCAGCCGGGGCCGCGACCGGTGTCGAGCTTCACGCCCGCCGCCACCCTGCCCGTGCACCCCACCGCGGTCGGGCGCGCGCTGCTGGCCTTCGCGCCCCCCAGCCTGGTGGAGCTCACGATCCTGCGGGGCCTGCGCGCCTACACCCCGCACACGATCACGGCTCCCGACCGGCTCCGCCGGGCGCTGGCGGTCGTCCGGCTGACCCGCGTCGCGGTCACGTCCTTCGAGTTCGAGGCGGGCGCGTGCGGCGTCGCGGTGCCGGTGTTCGGCGCCGGCGGCGAGCTGGTCGCGGCCCTCGAGCTCACGGTGCCCGACCTGGGACGGGAACTGCAGGCGGGGATGGCGGCCCTGACCATCGCCGCCCGGAGCCTGTCCCGGGAGCTCGCCGGCGGCGCCGGGGTGCAGGCGGCCCCGGTCGGCGGCATGTACCCGCTGCCGGCCGGCCCGCTCCCGGACGCCGCGGCCGGTCCGGTCGTCCCCGACGTCGTGGAGGGCGTCGGCTGACGGTCGCGGACGGGCCGGGCGCGCCGGGCCGTCAGGTGCGCACGTAGGTGCCGGGCCCGTCGCCGAGCACCGGGTACCGCTGGCTGCCCATGCCGGGCGGGTCCTGCAGCGGACCGGAGTGGTCCGCCGACCAGTTCGCCCAGTCCTCCCACCACGAGCCGCTCCGCCGCTCGGCGGCCGTCCGCCAGACCCCCGGGTCGGCGGGCAGGGCGTCGTCGGTGGGCAGGACCTGGTACCAGGCCTTGGGGCTGGGCGGGTTGACGATGCCGGCGATGTGCCCGCCGCTGGACAGGACGAACCGCACCGGTCCGCTGACCAGGCCGGTGGTCCGGTACGAGGACTCCCACGGCACGATGTGGTCGTTGATCGCGCTGACCACGTAGGTCGGCGCCTTGATCGCACTGAGGTCGATCGTCTTCCCGGCGATCTCCAGCGTGCCGGCGGCGAGCTTGTTGTCCACGTAGAAGTTGCGCAGGTAGAACGCGTGCATCGCTGCGGGCATCCGGGTGCTGTCGGCGTTCCAGGCGAGGATGTCGAAGGCCGGCGGGTCCTGACCCATCAGCCAGTTCGAGACGACGTAGTTGAAGATCAGGTCGTTGGCCCGCAGCACGTCGAAGGTCCCGGCCATCGTGGCGCCCTCGAGCCCGCCCTCGCGCTGCATCCTCCGTTCCAGCTTCTCCACCGTGCCGCGGTCGGTGAACATGCCCAGCGCTCCCGGAGCCGCGTAGTCCAGCATCGTGTTCAGCAGCGTCAGCGTGCCGATCCGGCTGTCGTCCGCCTGCACCAGGTAGGCATCGGTGATCGCGGTGAGCGCGCCGCCCAGGCAGAGACCGACGATGTCGATCGTCTCCGCTCCGGTGATCTCCTGGATGACGTCCAGCGCCGCCTGCGGGCCGTGGAGGAGGTAGTCGTCCATCCTGACGCCGGACATCTCGCGTGTGGCGTTCTTGTAGCTGATCGCGAAGACGGTGCGGCCGTGCTGCACGGCCCACTCGATGAAGCTGCGCCCGGGCGCGAGGTCCATCACGTAGTACTTGTTGATCCAGGGCGGGCTGCACAGCACCGGGTTGGCGTGCACCTGCTCGGTCTGGGGCTCGTACTGGAGCAGCTCCATGAGGTCGTTGCGGTAGACGACCTTGGCCGGCGTCGCCGCGAGGTTCCGCCCCACCTCGAACGGGCTGGTGTCCACCTGCCGCGGCCGGCCCTCGTTGTAGACCAGGTCGTCGACGAAGTTGCGCAGGCCGTGCACCAGGCTCATCCCGGCGGTGTCCATCGCCCGCTTGAGCGCCGCGGGGTTGGTGACCAGGAAGTTCGTCGGCGCGATCGCGTCGAGCATCAGGTCCATGGCCGCGGCCGCCTTGCGCTCCGTCTCGGCGTCCAGGTCGGCCTTGGCGACGACCTCGCGCGCGGCGCGGCAGGTCGCCAGGTAGCTCAGCCGCACGCTCTGGAACATCGGGTTGGTCGTCCAGGCCGGATCGGCGAACCGCCGGTCCTTGGGATCGACCGGCACCGGTGAGGGGACCTCGCGGCCCAGCCAGGCCGAAGCCGCGACGAGCGGGATGCGGGCGAGGTCCGTGGCCAGCCGCATCGCTGCCAGCCCGGGCCCCAGCGGATTGCTGAGCCCCGCCCGGACCACCTTGGCGATCGCGTCGCCGAAACCGGCGGCATCGAGGTCCTCGAACACGCTCGACTCGGGAGCCAGCACGTTCGCCGCGCGCTCGCCGACGTCTCCGGCAGTCCTGGGGTCGTCCTGCGTCATGGGCACATGCTGTACCAGGTGTCGGCCTGACGGGCCAGCCTCCCACTCGTCGGAAGGAGCTCCCCGCACCGGACCGGCGCTGTCGGCCGCCCGCCGGCCACGCCCGCCACGGGACCCGTGGCGGGCGGCCGGCGCGGGTCAGCGCTTCAACTGGTCCTTCATGACGCCGAGGAACACCTCGGAGGTCTCCCGGACGAAGTTCGCGTGCGTCGTGGCGAGCGTCGTCGCCCAGTCCTGCCCAGTGCCCTTGGCGGCCTGTTCCTCGAGGTCGAGCATGTTCTTGAGGACACGCTCGTAGCCCTCCAGGAAGGTCAGCCCGTTCTTCTTCGCCTGGGCGACCACCTGTTCGCTCAGGTCACGGACGCGCTGGGTCGCCGCCTCCAGGTCGACGCCACCGGTCGGGTCGTTCGTGCTCATGGGGAACTCCTCTCCTCGCCTGTTGCTGCCCCCGCGGTCGCGGAGGGTCGGTCGCGGTCGGGCCGGTCGCCCACCTGCGCGACGGCCCTCCGCTCCTCGTCAGCCTTCCGGACGGAGATTCGCACAGGACCGCGACCGCGCTCACGTCATCGGGACGACGTTCCGGCCAGTGAGAAGGGCGGCCCCTCCCGCCCGTCCACCGGCCGCGCTGACCCTACTTCTCGGGGCCTCCGGTCAGAGGCCGCCAGAAGTCGGCCACGGCGGTCTCCACGCTGGCCCACTTGCGGGTCCAGGCCAGGAACGGCCGGAGGTTGGTCTCCAGCGTCGCGAGCTGCTCGTCGAAGCCCTGGAGCTGGGTGATCAGGGCCTGCACCTGGGCACGCCGGGCGGACAGGTCGTCCAGGACGGCCTCCATCTGCCGCCCCGACATGGTGGCCGGCATCGTCGGCAGGACGAAGCCCGGACCCGGCGGCGTCCCCGGCGGCGTCCCCGGCGGCTGACCCGGCGGCTGACCCGGCAAGGAACCGCCGGCAGCTGCTGTCCAGCCCGCCATCATCCGCTCGACCGCCGCTCGCATCTGACCGGCGAGGTCGGCAGGGTTCTGCGGCCCGGTGCCCGACTCGCTCACGTCGTCCCTCCCACCTTGCCCTGTCCGCCAAAGGCGCTCGCGCCGAGTGAAGCACCGGCGGCCGAGGTCGGAAAGTCGGTGCCGAGGATTCCTGCCGGGTGGAGCCGGAGCTCAGCCCCGGTCCACGCGCCCCCACGCCAGGTAGCCGCCACCGAGCGCGACCTCTCGCACCTGCAGGCCCGGGACCCGCTGGGCCAGCAGCGCCCAGGGCCGCTCGAAGCCGCTGAAGTCCCGGACGAACGGGGCGTGCACCCCGAGCACGACCGCGTTGACCGCCACCGCCCACGGCGGGGCCCACTTCCCGCCGGTCGCGGCCACACCCCCGCCATCGCGCAGGTGCGCGAGGACGTGGTCGAGCGCCGCAGCGGACTGCAGGACGTCGTGCACGGCGCAGAAGAGGACGTGGTCCGCGGTCGGCAGCTCCGCGCACTCCGTCGGCGAGCCGACCAGCACGACGTTGGACCACCCCCGGGCCGCCACCCGCGCGCCGGCGAGGGCCAGCATCTCTGGCGCCGGGTCCACGCCGACCACCGTCCCGGTCCGGCCGACCCGGCCGACCAGCTGCTCGAAGCACAGGCCCGTGCCACACCCGACGTCGATCACCACGTCGCCCGCACGCAGGGGCAGGAGGTCGATCGCCCGGCGGCGGTAGGCCTCGAACCCCGAGGTGCGCTCGTCGTAGCGGAGGGCGTCCCGCCCGTATGCGGGGATGGGCGGGGTGCCGGACGGGTCGGCTCCGGCCATGGCGACCTCCCGACGGGGGCGGTTCGGCAAGGAGTCCATGGTCCCGCGCCGGGGGCGCCGGGTGAACGGTCCCCGCCCTGCGCGACGAGGAACGGCGGCGGGCCGGCCCCGGGTCCTCGGGGGACCGTTCCCACCCGGTGGAAGGAACCCGGCAGGCGCCACGCAGGGACGGAGACTGACCCGGTCGGAGGCGCGCCGCGCGCGCCGGGCCGGACCCGAAGGACGATCCATGGACGAAGCGACAGATCCGTTCGCCGAGCTCACCCGCCGGGGGCACCTGCTGTTCCAGACCGCCGTGCAGGCCTGGGAAGAGGCCACCCGCTCGATGGTGGACGCCGCCGGCCGCCCGGACCGCGTGGCCGCGGACGTGCGACCGGCGATCGACGCGGCGTTGGGCTTCGCCGCCCAGATGCTGGCCGATCAGCAGGAGTTCGCGAGGGCACTGATGGCCCTGGGCACCCGGGCGCCCGGCTCCACCGGGGACCGGCCCCCGCCGACCGGACCCGCAGCGCCCACCGGCGCGGCGGACCGGGCCGCCCCGGCGGCGCTCGAGGCGCCGGCGGAGGAGGTGCGGCCTCGGGAGAGGGCTACACCCCAGGACGAGCCGACGCCCTCGGATGAGCCGACGGTTCAGGGGAAGCCGACGGCCCAGGAGAAGCCGACGGCCCAGGAGAAGCCGACGGCCCAGGAGAAGCCGACGGCCCAGGAGAAGCCGGCCGCCCAGCAGAAGGAACCGGCGCAGGAGGAACCGACCGCCCAGCGGGCAACGGCCCAGAAGGCGCCGGCCCAGCAGAAGGCAACCGCGCAGAAGGCAACCGCGCAGAAGAAGGCGACCGCGCAGAAGAAGACGACCGCGCAGGAGAAGACGACGACCCAGAAGAAGACGACCGCCCCGAAGGCGGCGACGGCGCAGAAGAAGGCGACGGCGCAGGAACGGACGCCGACCACCAGGACGTCTTCCTCGGCACCCCGGAAGAGGGCGCCGAGGAAGACGGCGGCGCCGGGAGCGGGCCCGGCAACGACCGGCGAGAACCCCGGGTGACCGGGCGCCGTCCCGCTCGTCCGACGACTCCTCCTGGGTGCACCGGCGCGGCGGGTGGTTTGGCGGGCGCGTCGTCCGGTAGGTAGACACCCGGGCCCCGCCACCCGCCTGGGCCACCCGCCTGGGAGGTACATGTGGTCCGCACGGCCCCGACGGCGCTGCCCGGTGCAGCGCTGCGCGTCCTCGAGCTGCCCGGACGAGGACGGACGGCGGTCTGGGAGGCCCCCGGTCCGGCCGGCGCACCGACCCTGCTGCTGATCCACGGCGTCACGCTCACGTCGGCGCTAAACTGGGGGCGGATCGTGCAGACCTTGAGTCGCCGCTACCGGGTCCTCCTGGTGGACCAGCGGGGACACGGCGCCGGGCTCCGGGGCGGGGACTTCCGGCTCGAGGGCTGCGCGGACGACATGGCCGCGGTCGCCGAGCAGCTGGGCATCGAGCAGGTGATCCCGGTGGGGTACTCCATGGGGGGTCTCATCGCCCAGCTGATGTGGCGCCGGCACCCGCGCCTGGTCGCGGGGCTCGTCCTCTGCTCCAGCGCCCGGAACGTCTCGGGCGGGCCGTGGGAGCAGTCCGCCTCCCTGCTGCTGCCCGGGCTGGTGACGGCGGCGAGGTGGATGCCGCTGACCGGGGTCATGGGTGCCGACCTCATCGGGGCCGCTCTGCTCGACCACACCTGCGCCCCGGAGCAGCGCCGGTGGGCACTGGCCGAGATGCGGCGCACCTCGCTCGTGGACGCCCTGTCGGCCATGCAGGCCGTGACCGAGTTCAGCTCGCACACGTGGATCGGCTCGGTCGACGCACCGACGGCCGTGGTGATCACCGGGCAGGACCGGGTCGTGCCGCCCCGGCGGCAGTGGAAGCTGGCCCGGGCGCTGCCGGCCGCGACGGTGGTGCGGCTCGACGGCGGTCACGACGTCTTCCTGCACTCCCCCACCCGCTTCGGTGCGGCCGTCGCGGCGGCCTGCGACGCGGTGTGCGAGGAGCTGGGCAGCGGCACCGCCGAGAGCGCCTGACCGCCGGCCACGCGCGGGGGCTCAGGGAGCCGGCGTGAACGCGGTGCGGAAGCTCTCCAGCGCTCGCGCCGGGTCGGCCGACGCCCAGCCCTCCAACGCGACCACGCCGTCGTAGCCGAGCCGGGTCAGCACGGCCGCGATCGCCGGGTGGTGGATCTCGCCGGTCCCCGGCTCGCACCGGCCGGGGACGTCGGCGACCTGGATCTCCCCCACCAGCGGCAGCGCCCGCTCCACGAGCTGGACGAGGTTCCCCTCGCCGATCTGCGCGTGGTAGAGGTCGAGGTTGAGCCGCAGGTGCGGGCTGCCCACCGCCTCCACCAGCGCGATCGTGTCGGCGGCCCGCGCGAACGGGGTGCCGGGGTGGTCGACCGCGGTGTTGAGGTTCTCCAGGGTGAAGACCCGCCCGGTCCGCTCCCCCAGCGCGGCGAGCCGCTCCAGGGTGCGCGCGGCGGTCAGCCACATGGCCGGCGTCACATCGTGGCACGCGATCACGGGCAGCCCCCGGGGGTCGAGCCCCGTCCCGTGCACGTTGAGCCGCGGGCAGTCCAGCCGCTCGGCGACCTCCAGCGACTTCTCCGCGGTGCTCAGCAGCTGCTCGGCGCCGTCGGCGTCGGCGAGGGTGCCGCTGACGTAGCCGGTCATGGAGGAGAAGGTCGCGCCGGTGGCGACGAGCGCGTCGACGTCCTTGGCCGTCCAGTCCCAGATCTCGACCTCGAGGCCGGCCGCCGCGATCCGCTCCACCCGCTCGACGAACGGCAGGTCGAGGAAGAGCATCTCCGCGGACGCGGCGAGCCGGTAGGTCACTTCTGCACCTCGTCGATGCGGACCGGGCGCCCGGCCCGGACCGACTCCGCCGCGGCCAGCGCGATCGCCAGGGCGGCCCGGGCGTCCTCGCCGGTGACCGGCGCCGGTCCCCCCGTGCGGACGGCGTCGACGAACGCAGCCAGCTCGGCGGTGTACGCGTCGCGGAAGAGCTCCTGGTCGCCGCGGACGGTCTCGACCAGCCGCCCGGCCGCGCCGGAGAAGGCCATGCCGCTGCGGCGCCCCTCGCCCATGGTCACCATGCCGCCGGAGCCGAGCACCTCGCCGCGGACGTCGTAGCCGTAGGCGGCCTCGAAGCAGGCCTCCGCGACCGCCGTGGCGCCGTTGTCGAACCGCACCGTCACCACCGCGGTGTCCAGCAGGCCGCGGTCCCGCCACCCGGGCTCGACCAGCGCGTCGGCGGCGGCGAAGACCTCGACCGGCTCGGCGCCGGGGTTGAGGAAGCGCAGCGTGTCGAAGTCGTGGATCAGCGTCTCGAGGAAGATCGTGTCCGGCAGGACGCGCGACGGGTCGAAGCCGCCGGGGTCCCGGGTCAGCGAGCGGAGCAGGCGGGGCGTGCCGACCGTGCCGGCGTCCAGCAGGGCGCGGGCGGCCCGCCAGTCGGCGGCGAAGCGGCGGTTGAACCCGACCTGCAGGACGACGCCGGCGGCTCGGGCCGCGTCGATCGCCCGGTCGGCGTCGGCGAGGGTGACCGCCATCGGCTTCTCGCAGAACACGCCCTTGCCGGCGGCGGCGGCGGCGGCTACCAGGTCGGCGTGCGAGCGGGCCGGAGCGGCGATGACCACCGCGTCGACCGCCGGGTCCGCCCAGACCCGCGCCACGTCGGTGTACGCGCGATCGGCGCCCAGCGCGCCGGCCAGCCGGTCCGCGGCCCCCGGCGCGGGGTCGGCCACCGCCGCCAGGCGTGCGTGCGGCAGCCGCAGAGCCACCGTCTCCCCGTGGAAGGCCCCCATCCGCCCCGACCCGATCAGGGCCACCCCGACCTGCGTCGCCTGCGTCATCCCGACTCCTCGACTAGAACGTTCTAGGCCGATGTCAGGGTGTCCCTCGACCGGGTCGCCGTCAAGGCGGATCAACTAGAACGTTCTAGCCGCTCGGCGCTAGGCTCGGCAGGTGACGCGGACGGGTCCCGACCGGCGGCCCACGCTGGCCGACGTCGCGGCCCGGGCAGGGGTCTCCACCGCGCTGGTCTCGATCGTGCTGCGCGACGCGCCGGGGGCCAGCGCCGCGACCCGGGAGCGGGTGCGGCAGGTCGCCGCCGAGATCGGCTACCGGCCCGACAGCCGCGCCCGCCTCCTGCGCAGCTCCCGCAGCCGGCTGCTGGGCGTGGTGTTCGGCGTGCAGCACGCCTTCCACGGCGACCTCGTGAGCGGGTTGTACGCCGCGGCCGAGCGGGTGGGCTACGAGCTCGCGCTGAGCGCCGTCACGCCGGGCCGGGACGAGCGGCGGGCCGTGGCCGGCCTCCTCCAGGACCGCTGCGAGGCGCTGGTCCTGCTCGGCCCTTCGTCCCCCACGGCCGCGCTGGCCGACCTGGCCACCCGGCTGCCCGTGGTCGTCGTCGCCCGTCCGGTGCGGTCCACCGCCGTGGACGTCGTCCGGACCGCCGATGACGAGGGCATGCACCTGGCGGTGGAGCACCTGCTGGCCCTCGGCCACCGCGACGTCGTGCACGTCGACGGCGGCCGGGCGCCAGGGGCCGCCGAACGGCGCCGCGGGTACCGGGAGGCGGTGCGCCGCGCCGGCCTCCCCGCCCGGACCGTGCCGGGTGGGCTCGCCGAGGACGACGGCGCCGCCGCGGCGCGGGCGCTGCTGGCCGGGCCGCTGCCGACCGCCGTCACGGTGTTCAACGACCGCTGCGCCCTCGGCGTGGTCGACGTGCTGCGCCGCGCGGGCGGGTCGGTGCCCGGGGACGTCAGCGTGGTCGGCTACGACGACAGCCGCATCGCGCGCCTCACCTCGGTCGACCTCACCTCGGTGGCCCAGGACGTCGAGCAGCTGACCACGCTGGCGGTCACCCGGGCGGTGGAGCGGCTGGACGGGGTGCCGGTCGCCCGGCGCGACCTCGTCGTGCCGCCACGCCTGGTCGTGCGCAGCAGCACCGCACCGCCGCGCTGAGCGTCAGGCCCCGGCCGGCGGCCCCGTCGTGCTCCGCACCACCAGGCGCGGGGGGACGACGACCTCGCGCCGCTCCGAGCGCCCGCCGTCGAGCCGTTCCACCACGGCGGCGACGGCGTGCCGGGTCAGCTCCGCGGACTCCTGGCTGACCGTGGTCAGGTCGATGTGCGCCAGCCGGGCGAGCGGTCCGTCGTCGAAGCCGACGACCGAGATCGCGCCCGGCACGTCGACACCACTGCGCAGCAGGACGTCGAGCAGCCCGACCGCGGAGTGGTCGTTGTAGGTGACGACGGCGGTCGGGAGCTCGCCGGCGCCCAGCAGCGCCCGTGCGGCGCGCGCTCCGGACTCCTCGCCGGCATCCCCGGGCAGCACCCGCGGCTGGCCCGCCGGCCCGAGCCGGCGCATCGCCCGCTCGAAGCCACCGCGCCGGCCGGCCGCGATGACCCCGCGGCCGCCGTCTACGTAGGTGATCCGCCGGTGCCCGAGCTCCGCCAGGTGCTCGACGGCCTGCGCCACGCCCTCGTCGTCGGCGACCCGGACGACGTCGACACCGGCGGACGGCACCGGGCGGCCGACCACCACCACCGGCACCTGCCGGTCCAGCGCGCCGAGCCGCTCCGCCGGCAGCTCGGGGCCGAGGAGCACCAGCGCCTCGCAGCGCGAGTCCAGCAGCGTCTCGACCGCCCGCTCCTCGCCCCGGGTGCGGGTGACCGTGCTGAGCACCAGGTCGTACCCGTGCTCGTCCGCGGCCTCGTGGACGTCCTCGACGAGCTGGGCGTGGAAGGTGCTGCGGACGTCCATCACCACGCCGATCAGCCGGCTGCGCCGGCGGGCGAGCAGGCTGGCGGCCCGGTCGGGGCGGTATCCCAGGCGGGCGGCCGCGTCGAGCACGCGCTCGCGGGTGGCGCTGCCCGGGCCCGGGGCGCCGCGCAGCACGAGCGACGCCGACGCCGTCGACACCCCGGCTTCGGCCGCGACGTCCTGCAGCCGCGGCCGTCGCACCGGCTCGGGTCCGTCGCGGTCCACCACTGCGCCCCCCTTGACACCGGCCGCCTCGGCTGATGCGATCTGTCCCACATCTTAAAGCGCTTTAAGTTGCTCCAGGATGACCACTGCCAACGCGCGACACTGCCACGTCGGCGAAGGCGCCCCCGTCCGGCCCCGGCCCTGCCCCACCCCGACGAGAGGGGACGACGATGACCGGGAAGCCGATCTCCGTCGCCGTCATCGGTGCCGGCATGGCCGGCCGCAGCCACGCGGCCGGCTACCGCCAGGTGAACACCGTGTTCGGCGAGGGGCTGCCGCCCGTCCGACTGGCCGCGATCGCCGACGCCAACGAGCCGCTGGCCCGCGACGCCGCCCGCCGGTACGGCTACGAGGAGGCGCTGACCCGCTGGGAGGAGGTCGTCGCGGACCCCTCGATCGACGCGGTCAGCATCGTGGTGGGCAACGACCTGCACCGGCCGATCGCGGAGGCCGCGATCGCCGCGGGCAAGCACGTGCTGTCGGAGAAGCCGCTGGCCGGCTCCATGGAGGACGCCCGGGCGATGGTCGCCGCGGAGGAACGCGCCGACGTCGTGACCGCCGTGGGCTACACCTTCCGCCGCTCCCCCGCCATCGCCGCGATCCGCGACCACGTGCAGGCCGGTGAGCTGGGCGAGCTGACCCTGTTCGACGGCCGGTACTGGTGCGACTACGCCTGCGACCCTCGCGGACCGCTCAGCTGGCGGTTCAAGGGCGGCCCGGGCTCGGGGGCGCTGGCGGACATCGGCGCCCACGTCATCGACGCCGGCCAGTTCGTCTGCGGGCCGATCGTGTCGGTGTCCGGCGCGGTGCTCTCCACCCAGGTGCCCAAGCGGCCCCTGCCCCTCGGCGCCGTGGTGGGGCACGATGCCGCCCCGGTCAGCGACGAGGTGGGCGAGGTGGAGAACGAGGACACGGCCGTGTTCACCGCCCGGTTCGCCTCCGGCCTCGCCGGGTCGTTCTCGGTGTCCCGGACGGCGTTCGGCATGCCCAACGGGCTGGCCTTCGACGCGTACGGACTCGGCGGCCGCGCCTCCTTCGACTGGCACCGGCCCGCGGAGTACCTCTTCGACGACCGCCAGCCCGACGCCCGGACCCGGGGCGCGCGGCAGGTCATCGTCGGCCCGCAGATGCCCTACTTCGCCGGCGGCTACCCGATGGCGGCCCCGGGCGTGGGCGGCGGCAACGCCGAGATGTTCGTCTACCAGTGCCGCGCCTTCCTGGACCAGATCGTCGGCACCCCCGACCCGCTGCCGCCGAACGCGACCTTCGCCGACGGGCTGCACACGATGGAGATCATCCAGGCCGTCGTCCGGTCCGCCCAGTCCGACGGCGCCGCCGTCGCCGTCCCCGCCTCCTGACCCCCGGAAGGACCGACCCGCGATGCCTCTCAAGCTCGGCGCCTACACCGCGTGCCTGCACGACCGCCCCCTCGCCGAGGCGCTCGACGTGCTGCAGGCCAACGGCCTGACCTCGGTCGAGGTCAACACCGGCGGCTTCATCCCCTCGCCGCACTGCCACGTCGACCTGCTGCTGTCCTCCGAGCGGGCCCGCCGGGACTACCTGGAGACGTTCTCCTCCCGCGGGATGGAGCTGACCGGGCTCAACTGCAACGGCAACCCGCTCAACCCGCTGCCCGGCGTCGGCCCCAAGCACGCCGACGACCTGCGCCGGACGATCCGGCTCGCCGGCCTGCTCGGCATCAAGCACGTGGTGACGATGTCCGGCACACCCGGCTCGGACCCCGGCGCCCGCTACCCGTCGTGGGTGGTCAACCCGTGGGACGGGGTGTACATGGACGTCCTGGACTACCAGTGGGGCGTTGCGGCCGAGTTCTGGACGGAGATCGACGCGCTCGCCCGGGCCGACGACGTCCGGGTCGCCATCGAGATGCACCCGCACAACCTTGTGTTCTCCCCGGTCACGCTGGAGAAGCTGGTCGAGCTCACCGGCGCCACCAACGTCGGCGCGGAGATGGACCCCTCGCACCTGATGTGGCAGGGCATGGACGTGGTGGCCTGCATCCGGCGGCTGGGCCCGCTGGTGTTCCACGCCGCCGCCAAGGACGCGATGACCACCCCGGGCGTGGACGTCCGCGGCGTGCTGGACACCTCGTTCGAACGAGTGCCGGCCGACGCCCCGGACAAGGTCCCGACCGGCTACGGCTCCTGGTGCAACGCCTGGCCGGCGGACCCGGCCTGGCGGTTCGTCGCCGTGGGGGTCGGTCACGACGTCGACTGGTGGACCGGGTTCCTGCGCGCGCTCGCCGAGGTCGACCCGGACATGGCGGTCAACATCGAGCACGAGGACGCCGGCTACTCCCGGCTGGACGGCCTGGCGCTGGCCGCGGAGAACCTGCGGGCCGCCGCGGAGAAGGCCTAGCCGCGGCCCGGCGCCTCAGCGCCCCAGCGCCTCCGCCGGGAGGTTGTACGGCGTGACGACCTGGACGCCGGAGTGCCACGAGCGGGGCGCGCCGGGCAGCGCCGAGTGGGCCTGCATCACGACGTGGCAGGCGCGGCGCAGGTCGAGGGCGAGGTCGTGGTGCAGCACGGCGGACAGCCGGCCCTCCTGCAGCAGCGCCAGGTTCTCGGCGTCCAGGTCGTGCGCGACGAACGCCCGGCAGTTCCGCCCGGCGTCGGCGAAGGCCGCCACCGTCGCGGCGTTGCCACCGGAGGCGTACATCGAGTAGACCGCGCAGAGGTCCGGGTCGGCGGCCAGGGCGTCCCGAACGAGGCCGCGCAGCACCTCGTCGTCCCCGGTCACGTCCACCAGGTCGACCTGCCGCCGGCCGGGCCGCAGCCTCCGGGTGGTCGCCCGGAAGCCCATCTCCCGGTCGTCCTCGCCGCGGAAGGAGCCCGACCCCCGGGTGACCAGCACGGCGCCGGCGTCGGGGACCCACTGGTCGAGCAGGTAGGCCGCGGTGGCGCCGGCTGCCCGGTTGTCCAGCCCGACGTAGGCGATCCGGCGGCTCGTCGGCAGGTCGGTGACCAGGGTGACCACCGGGATCCCGGCGTCGGCCAGCCGCTCCACCGCCGCGCTGACGAGCGGGTGGTCGGGGGCCTTGAGGACGACGCCCTGCGACCCCCGCTGGGCGATGCCGTCCAGCGTGCGCGCCAGCTCCGCGACCGGCGGGCCGTCGGCGAGGTGGAAGCGCGCCCGGAACGTCGCCGGCCGGACCAGCGGCAGCTGCGACTCCAGCGCCACCCGCACCGCCGAGGAGAACCGCGCCGGCGCGTCGACGACGAGGTCGAGGAAGAACGTCCGCCCGGTCAGCCGCAGCTGCGAGCGCTGCCGGTGCAGCTCGGCGATCGCGCGGTGCACCTCGTCGACCGTGCTCTGCCGCACGCCGCCGCGGCGGTTGAGGACGCGGTCCACGGTCGCCTCGGAGAGCCCGGCCTGACGGGCGATCTGCCGGATCGGGTACGGGTGCCCCATGCGGGGAGTGTGCGGGGCCGCTGAGGGTCGCGGCCAGGTTGCCCGGGGTCCGGCGGCCGGTCATGGTGGCGACGTCCCCGCGCCTGATCGGAGAGCCCGCATGAGCGCCGTCCCCACCGTCCGGCTGAACAACGGCGTCGAGATCCCCCAGCTGGGGCTGGGGACCGCGCGGGTCTCCGACGAGGAGACCCGGCGGATCGTCCGGGAGGCCCTCGAGGTGGGCTACCGGTTCATCGACACCGCCGCCAGCTACGACAACGAGGTGGGGGTCGGCCAGGGCATCGCCGACTCCGGCGTGCCGCGCGAGGAGGTGTTCGTCTCCACCAAGCTGCGCGGCCGGGAGCAGGGCCGCGAGTCGGCGAAGCAGGCGCTGCGGTCCAGCCTGGACCGGCTCGGCCTCGACTCCGTGGACCTGTACCTGATCCACTGGCCGCTGCCCCGGCTGGACCGCTACGTCGAGTCCTGGCTGGCGATGGAGGAGCTGCTGGCCGAGGGGCTGACCCGGGCCATCGGGGTGTCGAACTTCCTGCCCGGGCACCTGGACCGGCTGGCCGCCGCGAGCTCGACCGTCCCGGCGGTGAACCAGATCGAGTGCCACCCCCCGGGACCCGCAGCTCGAGCAGCGCGCCGACGACGCACGGCGCGGCATCGTCACCGAGTCCTGGTCGCCGCTGGCCAACGGCGGCGACGTGCTGGCGCACCCGGTGGTGACCGGGATCGCCGCCCGGCTGGGCCGCACGCCCGCGCAGGTGGTGCTGCGCTGGCACGTGCAGCAGGGGCTGGTCACCTTCCCGAAGTCGTCCTCCCGCGGCCGGCTGGAGGAGAACCTCGACGTCTTCGGGTTCGCGCTGACCGACGAGGACCTGGCCGGCATGGCCACGCTCGCCGACGGCACCCGGGTGAACGGTCAGTACCCGGACGTCTGGGAGGAGTTCTGAGGGCTTCTTGACGGGTTCCTGCCCTTGTCCTCCCCGGCCGGGAGTCGCCAGGCTCGGTGCGACACCGACCACTCGGGAGAGGACGACACCATGACCGCACCGGCACCCAGCCGCACCGCGCCGGGCTGGTTCACCGCGGAGGACTGCCGCCTCGAGGACTTCCGCGCGGTCGTCGAGACGACCACCCGGCTGGACGGGTACCCGCACGCCGACGAGGTGCGGGAGAACGTCCTCGTCTACGGGCAGCGGCTGGCCGACGCCGTCGCCACCCCGGGAGGCCGCCGCGAGGTGCAGGCCGAGCTGGCCCGCGCGCTCACCGACGGGCCGGGGATCGTCGTCCTCGCCGGCGCCTTCCCCGACACCGGGGTGGTGGACCGGGCGACCGCGGTGTTCGAGGCGCTGATCGCCGAGCAGAAGGCGGCGGGCACGGTCGCCGGGGACCACTTCGCCGCACCCGGGGCCAACGACCGCGTCTGGGGGGCGCTGGACAAGTTCGCCGTCCGGGACCCGGAGGCCTTCGCCGCCTACTACGGCAACGACGTGATCGCGCTGGTCTCCGAGGCCTGGCTCGGCCGTGGCTACCAGGTCACCAGCCAGGTCAACGTGGTCAACCCGGGCGGGCAGGCCCAGGTGGCCCACCGCGACTACCACCTCGGCTTCATGTCCGAGGAGCAGAGCCTCGCCTACCCCGCCCACGTGCACCGCCTCTCCCCCGCGCTGACCCTGCAGGGGGCGGTCGCGCACTGCGACATGCCGGTGGTGACCGGCCCGACGATGTACCTGCCGCACTCGCAGAAGTACGCCCCCGGCTACGTCGCCTTCCACCGGCCGGAGTTCACCGCCTACTTCGACGAGCACTTCGTCCAGCTGCCGCTGCGCACGGGGGACGCCGCGTTCTTCAACCCGGCCCTCTTCCACGGCGCCGGCACCAACCACTCGGCGGACGTCCGCCGGATGGCGAACCTGCTGCAGGTCTCCTCCGCCTTCGGCCGGGCCATGGAGACCGTGGACCGGGCGGCGATGTGCCGCGCGCTGTACCCGGTCCTCCTGGACCGGCAGGCCGCCGGCGCCGACGAGCGGTCCCTGCGCAACGTCGTCGCCGCCTCGGCCGAGGGCTACGCGTTCCCGACCAACCTCGACCACGACCAGCCGATCGGCGGGCTGGCCCCGGAGACGCAGGCCGAGCTGGTCGTGCGGGCACTCGCCGGGCGGTGGCCGGCCGAGGCGTTCGAGGCGGAGCTGTCCGCCCGGGCCGCGCGGCGCGCCAGCGCCGTCTGAGCTGTCAGGAGCGGCGGGCGGGCCTCACAGGTCGAGGACCAGCCGATCGCCGCAGGCGCGGGAGACGCAGATCATCATGCAGTCGCCCGCCTGCCGCTCCTCCGGGCCGAGCACCGAGTCCCGGTGGTCGGGGACGCCCTCGAGGACCGCCGTCTCGCAGGTGCCGCAGGTCCCCTCCGCGCAGGAGGAGAGGACGCCGACGCCGGCCTCCTCGACGACCGACAGGATCGACCGGTCGGGCGGGACGGTCAGCGCGAGCTCGCTGCGCGCCAGCACCACCTCGAACGCCTCGGACCGCAGCGGACCGGTGAGCGGCCGGGCGGCGAACCGCTCGACGTGCAGCGAGCCGGGCGGCCAGCCGGCACACCGCTGCTCGACCGCGGCCAGCAGCGGCTCCGGTCCGCAGCAGTACACCCGGGTGCCCGGCAGCGGGGTGCCGAGCAGGCCGTCGAGGTCCAGCCAGCCGGTCTCGTCCTGCGGGCGGACGGAGACCCGGTCCCCGTGGCGGGACAGCTCGTCGAGGAAGGCCATCGACGCCCGGCGGCGGCCGCCGTAGACCAGCCGCCAGTCCGCACCGGCGGCGTCGGCGGCCCGGATCATCGGCAGGACAGGGGTGATGCCGATGCCGCCGGCGATGAACAGGTACCGGGGCGAGGGCACGAGCGGGAAGTTGTTCCGCGGGCCGCGCACCCCCACCGCGTCGCCCACCTGCAGGTGGTCGTGGACGAAGAGCGAGCTGCCGCGGCCGTCCGGGTCCCGGAGGACCCCCACCCGGTACGCGGAGCGGTCCGCCGGGTCCCCGCACAGCGAGTACTGACGGGTGGGTGCCCCGTCGAGGACCAGGTCGACGTGCGCACCGGGCTCCCAGGCCGGCAGCGGGCGCCCGGTGGCCTCGCGCAGGGTCAGCGTGACGACCCCGTCGGCGGCGACCTCCTTGGCGGCCACCCGGGCCTCGGCCTCGAACTCGGCGGCGGCGAGGGTGACGGTGGTGGTGCGGTGGTGCACCGCCTCGACGTACGGGCGGGCCGCGCCGTCGCCGCGCCGGGTCGCCCCGAACGTCACCGGCAGGTGCTTCCAGACGTACATGTTCGGCGAGCTGGGGTAGAAGCCCGGCGGCCCGGCCAGCCGGTAGTCGCCCAGCACGGGCAGCGCCTCCTCCAGGGCGATCCGCGCCTCGAGGCGGGCCAGTGGCGCGCCGAGACAGCCGTGGACGCCCTCGCCGAAGCCCAGGTGCCGCCCCCGGGGCCGGGTGACGTCGAACCGGTCCGGGTCGGGGAACTGCCGCTCGTCCCGGTTGGCGGCGCCCATGACCAGCACGACGCGGCCACCCGCGGGGATGGTCACCCCGTGCAGCGTGACCTCGCGCGACACCGTGCGCGCGGTGAGCTGCAGCGGCGTGATGAGCCGCATCGCCTCCTCCACGGCGGCCGGCACGAGCGACGGGTCCGCCTGCAGCAGCGCCCGCTGGTCCGGGTTCTCGGCCAGCAGCTTGAACAGCGTGCCGGTCAGCCCGGCGGTGGACTCCACCCCGCCGAGGAAGAGGATCATCATCAGCCCGCTGACCTCGGACATGGGCGTGACCTGCGCGTCCACGAACGGCACCCCGTCGATGTCCGCCTGGACGAACGTGGTGACCAGGTCGTCCCGCGCGACCCGGCGCCGCTCCTCCAGCAGCTCGATGAAGAACTGCTGGACCCCGGCAGTGGCCGCCCTCGCCACTGGGGTCAGGTGCGGGGTGCCGGGCACGCGGTCCTTGAGCTCGTGGGTCCAGTGCTCCAGCTGCTCGCGCCGCGCCCGCGCGAGCGGGTCGTCGTCGTTCCTGCTGGGCAGGCCCATCAGGTGGAAGAAGACGTCGAACGGCATCGGCCAGGCCAGCTCCTGGGCCAAGTCGACCGCGCCGCGGTCCCGCCAGGAGGCGACCAGCCCGCGCACCACGGCACGGATGCCGTCCTCCAGCGCGGCGATCCGGCGCGGGACGAAGTACGGCTGCACCACCGAGCGGACCTGGTCGTGCCGGGGGTTGTCCATGCTGCCGATGGAGCCCGGCGGGACCTGCTCCAGCCGGCTGTCGTCGATGTCCATGCCCTCGGAGCTGCGGAACGTGTCCGCGTCGAGCGCGGCCGCGCGCACGTCCCCGAAGCGGGTCAGTGCGTACCAGCCCCACTGCTCGCTCCAGTACACGGGAGCCTCGTCCCGCATCCAGCGGTACACCGCGAACGGGTCGGAGGTGTAGAAGTCGGGGGCGAACGGGTCGTAGACCGTCGCCGTCCGGGCAGAGGTCATCGGGGGCTCCGTGATCTGACGGGGACGAAGGTCGTCCGGGCAGCACGGGAGTGCCCGTGCGGAGAGCCGGGCTGCGCCCGCCGGCCGGGGACCCGGCCGGCGGGCGGGCTCAGCGCTTCAACTCGTGCGACAGCTCGGCGAGCTCCTGGCCGCCGGCCATCTCGCCGGTGAGCTCCTCGAGGGTCACCTCGGAGCGCTTCTTGTCCAGCACCCGCCGGCCCAGCTTCAGGATGATGAAGTGGTCGCCCACCAGGTAGGCGTGGTGCGGGTTGTGGGTGATGAAGACGACGCCGAGGCCGGCGTCCCGGGCGGCCGCGGTGTACTTCAGGACGACGCCGGACTGCTTGACGCCCAGCGCCGCCGTCGGCTCGTCCAGGATGAGCACCCGCGCGCCGAAGTAGACCGCCCGGGCGATGGCCACGCACTGCCGCTGACCGCCGGAGAGCGTGCCGATCGGCTGGTTGATGTCCTTGACGACGATGCCCATCTTCTGCAGCTCGGCGTCGGCGATCTCGCGCATGGCCTTGATGTCCAGCGGCGCGAGCGGGTACTTCCCCTTGCGGATCTCCGAGCCGAGGAAGAAGTTGCGCCACACCTCCATGAGGCCGACGACCGCGAGGTCCTGGTAGACGGTCGCGATGCCGACGTCGAGCGACTCGCGCGGCGAGCTGAAGTGCCGCTCCTGGCCGTCGACCTTGAGCGTGCCCTCGGAGTGCGAGTGCAGTCCTGAGATGATCTTGATCAGCGTCGACTTGCCGGCGCCGTTGTCGCCCAGCACGCAGGCGACCTCTCCGGCGTTCACCGTCAGGTTGACGCCCTCCAGCGCCCGGATGGCGCCGTAGCTCTTGCCGACGTTCTCCATCTCGACCAGGGGCACGCCCTTGGCGAGCGCCGGGTCGGCGTGTTCGGCGATCGTGTCCGTCACGTCATCTCCTCTGGGCGGCGTAGTTCTTGATGTACAGGTTGACCAGCACGGCGAGCAGCAGCATCACGCCCAGGAAGGCGCGGAACCAGTTGGGGTCCCAGCCGGCGTAGACGATGCCCTGGGTGGTCATGCCGAAGATGAACGCACCCAGCGCCGAGCCGACCGCCGAGCCGTAGCCGCCGGTGAGCAGGGCGCCGCCGACGACCGAGGCGATGATGTAGATGAACTCGTTGCCGACGCCGAGGCCGGCCTGCACGGTGCTGAAGTTGAACAGCAGGTGCATCCCGAGGAACCAGGCCAGGAAGGCCACGCCCATGAACAGGCCGATCTTGACCTTGCGCACCGGGACGCCGACCGCGCGTGCGCTGGCCGCGTTGCCACCGGAGGCGGTGATCCAGTTGCCGGTGCGGGTGCGCAGCAGGATCCAGGTGGCGACGGCGACGAACGCCAGCCACCACAGCACCGTCACCTTGACGGTGATGAACCCCAGCGGGACGTCGGAGGCGAAGATCGCCCGCCCCTGGTCGAACCCGTCCAGCCGGCTGCTGTTGGGGGTCGCGACCGTCCCGGTGACCAGCTTCGTGACGCCGAGGTTGATGCCCTGGAGGACGAAGAAGGTCGACAGCGTGATGAGGAAGCTGGGTATCCCGGTCCGCACCACCAGGTACCCGTTGACGAAGCCGATGGCCAGCGCGATCGCCAGGCTCACGATCATGCCGACCCACATGTTCAGGCTCAGCTGGTAGCTGAGCATCGCGGCCGACAGCGCGGCGGTGGTCACGGCGACACCGGCGGACAGGTCGAACTCGCCACCGATCATCAGCAGGGCCACGCCGACCGCGACGATCCCGATGGTGGACGAGGCGTAGAGCACCGTCGCGAGCGCGGGCAGGGTGCGGAACGGCGGGGCGACGGCCCAGAAGAAGCCGAAGATGACGATCGCCGCGGCCAGCGCACCCACCTCGGGGCGGCCGAGGACGCGGGAGATCAGGGACCGCTCGGCGCGGCCGGGCGGTGCTGCATCGGGCGCGGTGGGCGGCTTGGCCACCACGGATGAGCTCATGAGGTGCTCCAGACTCGGCGGGACGGGGTGGGGGGAGCCGGGTTCCCCCGGCTCCCCCGAGCGGGCTACCGGGTGTTGTTGTTGGCGTACTCGACGATCGGGCCGATGTTGTTCTGATCGACGATGGACGGACCGGTCAGGACCGGACCACCACCGCCGATGTCGTTGCCGTTGGTCAGGTTCAGCCACAGCGCCGTCACGGCCATGTAACCCTGCACGTAGGGCTGCTGGTCCACCGAGAAGGAGATGTCCCCGGACTCGATGGCCTCGGCGACGTCGGCGTTCAGGTCGAAGGTGACGACGTTGGCCTGGCTGCCGGAGTCGGCCTTGGCCTGCCCGGCGGCGAGCGCGATGTCGGCGCCGAGGGTGACCACGTTGGTGATCGACGCGTCCTCCTGCAGCTTGGCCCCGATGGTCTGCTGCACCGCCGGGAGGTCGCGGCCGTTGACGTAGAGCACCTCGGTGTCGGGGTTGGTCTTCGCCACGCCGGCGCAGCGGGCCTCGAGCTGCACCTGACCCTGCTCCTGGATGACGCAGACCGTGTGGCCGGGGGTCTGCTCGGTGATCCGGGTGCCGACCGTCTGCCCGGCCAGGTCCTCGTCGGAGCCGAAGTACATGCTCACGCCGTAGTTCTTGTAGTCGTTGATGCCGGCGTTGAACGCCACCACCGGGATCCCCGCGTCGACCGCCTTCTGCACGTTCGGCCCGATGGCGTCGGGGGTGGGCATCGTCGTCGCGATCCCGGCCACCCCGCTGTCGATCGCGTTCTGGATGAGCGTCGACTGCTCGCCGGCGTCCTGGTTGTTGGAGTAGTTGAGGGTGATGTTGTGGTTCGCGGCGGCGGCCTCGGCCCCGTTGCGGATCTTGTCCCAGAACGTGTCGCCGGGAGCCTCGTGGGTCACCATCGCGATGGTGTACTCCTCGCCCTCGGCCGCGGCGCTGCCGCCCTCGTCCTGGGCGCCACCCTCGCTGCTGCAGGCGGTGACCACCAGGCCCAGGGCGGAGATCGCGACCAGGGTGCGCAGTCGCCGGCGGGTGCCGGTCATCGGGTCTTCCTCATCGGAGCGTCCCTTCTTCCGCGGCCCACCGGGCGGTGACCGCCTGTCGGAGCGGGTGGGTACGGCGACGGCTCCCGCGGCGGTGCCGCGGGGCCGGGCCGGCGAGCGGGTCCGGCGCTCCGGAAGAGGGGCCCTCCCGCAGCAGCTGGGGACGTCTCGTCCCACCTGTATGTACTGACAAACTGACATGAGCAATGTGACAGGGGCAACAGTGAGCGTCAAGGTCCCGGCGCACCCGACCCTGCAGGCCGGACGCCGGTCGCCACTCCGGGGACGGGCTCATGGCTCAGGCCGGCCCGACCGCCAGCCAGCGGCCGCGCGCGGCGGACTCCGCGGCGGCGTCGAGGACCTGCTGGGCGCGCACCGCGTCGGCGAGGCCGGCGGCGCGCTGCACGCCGTCGGCGATCGAGCACAGGAACGCGTGCGCCTCGACCACCTTGAGGTCGTCGTAGCTCATCGGGTTGGCAGCCCCCGGCTGGAAGGCGCCGTAGGCGCCGGCGGCGGGGCCCACGAACTCGGTGGCCACGGACTGGTCGGCGGCGGCGGGGCCGGAGCTGGACAGCAGCTCCCCCATCCGCCGGAAGTCCCACGCGAGCGAGCCGGCCGTGCCGTGGACCTCGAACCCGTAGTCGTTCTGCGCGCCCACGGCCACCCGGCTGGCCTCGAGCACCACCCGGGCGCCCGAGGCCAGCCGCAGCAGGCAGGCGACGTAGTCGTCGTTCTCGACCGGCCCCAGCTCCCCGCCGCCGCGGGCGTGGCCGGTGGTCTCGGCGAGCGGCCGGGCGCGCTGGGTCAGGAACACCGCCGTGTCCGCGGAGATCGCCACGACCTCCCCCAGCAGGTGCCGGACCAGGTCGACGCCGTGGGACGCGAGGTCGCCGAGCACGCCGCTGCCGCCGCGCGCCCGCTCGTAGCGCCAGGTGAGCGCGCCGTCCGGCGAGGCGGCGTAGTCGCTGAACAGCCGGACCCGGGCGTGCGTCACCTGCCCGATCCCGCCCGCGGCGATCACCTCCCGGGCCCGGTCGACGGCCGGGGCGTGCCGGTAGTTGAAACCCACGGCCGCCTGCACCCCGGCCTCGGCGACGGCCGCCGCCACGGTGGCCGCGTCGGCCGTGGTCAGCCCGACCGGCTTCTCGATCCACAGGTGCTTGCCGGCGCGGGCGACCGCGGCGCCCACCTCGCGGTGCAGGTCGTTGGGCAGGGTGACGCTCACCGCCTGCACCTGCGGGTCCGCGACGGCCGCCCGCCAGTCCTCGGTGGCCCGGGCGAAGCCGTACTGGCCGGCGGCCGCCGCGGCCCGCCCGGGCACCGCGTCGGCGGCGACCACCAGGTGCGGGACCCGGGGGACGTCGGGGAAGTGGTGCCGCACCCGGACGTAGGCCTGGGTGTGCACCCGGCCCATCCAGCCGAGGCCGACCACCGCCACCCCCAGGGGGGACGGCACCCCTTGGAGGTCCGGCACGGCGCTCCGGTGGACGTCCACGGCCGCTCCTCCCGGGCTGGGGAGACCAGGGGCGCAGTCTAGATCGGCACTGGGGCCGGAGGACGCCCACCAGCCACCCGACCGGCCGCGGTGCGCCGCGCGTCGCGACCGGTGGACGACGGGGCCCGGGGCCGCACTGGTCCCGGGCCCCGGCCGGTCACGGGCGCAGGAGGGTCTTGATAGCGCGGCGCTCGTCCATCGCGCGGTACCCCTCGGCGACCTCACCGAGCGGGAGCTCGAGGTCGAAGACCCGGCCGGGGTCGATCTCGCCCCGCCAGACCAGGTCGATCAGGTCCGGGAGGAAGCGCCGCACCGGGGCCGGGCCGCCGTGCAGCCGCACCATGGTCGAGAACAGCCGCTGCCCGGTGATCTCGACACCGTGCGGGACGCCGACGAAGCCGACGCCACCACCGGCGCGGGTCGAGCTGATCGCCTGGTCCATCGCCTCGCCGGTGCCGACGCACTCCAGCACGGCGTCCGCCCCGACCCCGTCGGTGAGGTCCTCGATCCGGGCGACGGCCTCGTCCCCGCGCTCGGGGACGACGTCGGTGGCGCCGAACTCGGTGGCGAGCTTCTGCCGCGGCTCGTGCCGGCTCATCGCGATGACCCGCTCGGCCCCCAGCTGGCGTGCGGACAGCACGCCGCACAGGCCGACGGCGCCGTCCCCGACGACGGCCACGGTCATGCCGGGCCGGACGCCGGCCGCCACCGCGGCGAACCAGCCGGTGCCCATGACGTCGGAGAGCGTGAGCAGGCTCGGCAGCAGCTCCGGGTCCGGCTGCTCGGGCGTGGCCACGAGCGTGCCGTCGGCGTGCGGCACGCGGAGCAGCTCGGCCTGGGCGCCGGTCATGCCCACCCGGTGCGCGCACGCGCTCTGGTACCCCGCCCGGCAGTGCGCACAGGTGTTGTCCGAGGCGATGAACGAGCCGATCACGAACTGGCCGGGCCGCACCGAGGTGACCGCGCTGCCGACCTCCTCGACCACCCCGCAGTACTCGTGCCCGATCGGCGACGGCTCGGTCACCTCGTTGATCCCGCGGTAGGGCCACAGGTCGGAGCCGCACACGCAGGTGGCGGACATCCGGATGACGGCATCGGTCGGCTCGACGACCACCGGGTCGTCGAGCCGCTCGATGCGGACGTCCCCCGGGGCGTGCAGGACGGCTCCTCGCATGCTGCTGTTCCTCTCTGGCGACGCGTTCCCCCTCCCCCTTTCCCGCAGCGGGGCCGGCGGGAAACGATCCGCCGGATCGAGGAGGTCAGCCGCGGGCGTCCCCGGCCTTGACCGCGGCACCCGGGGCGCCCAGCCCGCGGGACACCGCGCGGGCCGCGGCACGCACCGCCGGCTCGATCGTGCGCGGGTTCGCGCCACCGGCGGGCAGCACCACCGAGAGCGCGGCGACCACCCGGTCGGCGGCGTCCCGGACCGGGGCGGCCACGGACACCACGGGCGCCGGGTTGCGCCGGTTGATGATCGCGACGCCCGAACGCCGGACCTCCGCCAGGGTGCGGCGCAGAACCGCGGGCTGGGGTACCGGGTCCGCCGAGGCACCACCGCCCTGCCCCGCCAGGATCCGCTCCTGCAGTTCGACCGGCGCGTGGGCCAGCAGCACCCGGCCGACAGCGGTCATCTGCAGCGGCAACCGCCCGCCGACCCGGTAGTCGACCGGCACCGCGGCCCGGGCCGAGCGGCGCTCGACCAGCACCGCCTCCTCCCCCTCCCGCACCGCGAGGAGCACGTGCTGGCGGGTGGCCTCGTGGAGGTCGTCCATGAACGGCATCGCCACCTCCCGGAGGCCCAGCCCGCGCGGGGCCAGCGAGGCGATCTCCCACAGCCGCACGCCGACCACGTACCCGCCCGCGGCCGAGCGCTCCAGCGCGCCCCAGGCGAGCAGCCGCTCGGCCAGCCGCCGGGTGGTGCTCAGCGGCGTGCCGGACCGGCGGCTGAGCTCGGACAGGGAGAGGCGCCGGTGCGCCGGGTCGAAGGCCGCGAGCAGCGCCAGGGCGCGGTCGACGACGGGGTCGCCCTGCGGGGGTCGCTTGCCCCGGGCGGCGGCCCGGAGACCGGCGTCGTCGACGGCCACGGGCACATCGTGACAGCCGCGAGGACGAGACGTCTGCCGCTCAATGGCAACCCCCCTCGGAGGAAGTGACCCGGCTCACCCATCCTCGCCCCAACGGCCGAGACGCCGCCCCCTCCTCCCGGCTCCCCCGCCGGCCCCCGCGAAGTGGAGACAACCCGCGTGGACCACACCCCTCCTGCCCGGACGGCGCAGCGCAGCGCCCTCGTCGTCCCCGTGCTCTGCTGGCTCGCCCTGACCGCCGACGGGTACGACCTGTTCTCCTACGGCGCCACCGTGCCCGGGCTGCTGACGGCCGGCTGGGGCGTCACCCCCGGCACCGCGGGCGCGGTCGCCAGCCTCGCCCTCGTCGGGGTGCTCTGCGGCTCGCTGGTCGCCGGCACCCTGACCGACCTGCTCGGCCGCCGGCGGCTGTTCGTCACCTCCGTCGCGGTCTTCTCCGTGGCCATGCTGGTGTGCGGGATCGCCCCGTCGTTCGAGGTCTTCGCCGCCGCCCGGTTCGTGGCCGGCGCCGGCATCGGCGGGCTGCTGCCCACCGCGATCGCACTGACCAGCGAGTTCGCGGGTCAGCACCGCCGGTCCCTCGTCGTGGGTGCGGTGCTCACCGGCCCGCCGCTGGGCGGCGTGCTCGCCTCGGTCGCCGCGATGAACCTGGTGCCCTCCGGGCACTTCCAGTGGGTCTACGGCCTCGGCGTGATCCCGCTGCTGCTGGTCCCGGTCGCGCTGCGCCTGCTGCCGGAGTCCCCGGCGTTCCTCCGCGCCCGTGGCCGCTCCGCCGAGGCCGACGCCGTCGCCGCCGCCCACGGCCTGCCGACGGGTGTCCCCACCGCGCCGGCGGGCTCCCGCTCGCCGGTGGGCGCGCTGTTCGCGGACGGGCAGGGACCGGTCACCCTCGGGCTCTGGGCGGTCAACGTGTGCAGCCTGCTGACCGTGTTCGGCGTGAGCACCTGGCTGCCGCAGATCATGAACAAGGCCGGGTACGGGGTCAGCTCCTCGATCGGCTTCCTGCTGCTCTACAGCGCCGGCGCGATCGTCGGCACCCTGGTCGCCGCGACGCTGGCCGAGCGGGTCGGCGCGAAGGCGATGGTGCTCACCGGGTTCACCGCGGCCACGCTGGCGCTGGTGTTGCTGGCCACCCGCCCGGCCACCGCGGTCGTCGTCCTGCTCGTGGTGGTCGCCGGCTTCGGTGGCCTGGGGACGCAGAACCTGCTCAACGACCACGTGGCCGGCTACTACCCGGCGGCGGCGCGGGCGACCGGCCTGGGCTGGGCGCTGGGCGTCGGTCGGCTGGGCGCGATCGCCGGCCCCAGCTACGGCGCCCTCGTCGTCGGCGCGGGCAACGCGGTGGTGGTCAGCTCCCTGGGCTTCGCCGTCCCGGCGCTGATCGGGGCCCTGGTCATGAGCCGCCTCCCGCGGCGCGGCCGGGCCGTGCCGTCGGCCGCGGACCTGCCGCCGGCCCCACCGACGTCGGCTGCGGCGCAGCGGGTGTCCTGACCCGCCCTGCCGGCCCATGGCAATCACCCTCGGTCCGGTGACCCGGGTCACCCATCCTCGGGAGGACGGCGGAGCGCGGCTCCCCACCTGCCCGGGTCACCGGACTCCCCCCTTCCTGGAGAGGAACCCCGCATGAGGATCGTCGGCATCCGCCGCAGCGTCGGCACCGGCATCGAGGTGGCCACGCTGTCCGAGGACGGCGGCAAGGTCACCGTGATCGCCCCGCTGGCCGAGTTCTGGGCCGACCCGGCCGGGTACATGGCCCGGGAGGCGACCGGGCCGACCCTGGCGAGCGACGAGGTCACCCCCGTGCCCCCCGTGCTGCCCGGCGCCCGGGTCATCTGCATCGGGCTGAACTACCTGGCGCACATCGCCGAGGGCAGCTTCCGCGACCAGGAGATCCCGCCGTACCCGACGCTGTTCGCCCGGTGGACCCAGTCGCTCACCGTCGACGGCGCGGAGGTGCCGGTCCCCTCCGGCGAGGACGGGCTGGACTGGGAGGGCGAGGTCGTCGCCTACGTCGGCCGGCCGCTGGTCGACGCGACCCCGGAGGAGGCACTGGCCGCCGTCGTCGGCTACTCGACCTTCAACGACCTCACCAGCCGCCGGGCGCAGAAGCTCACCAGCCAGTGGATCCTCGGCAAGAACGGGGACAACTCCGGCCCGCTGGGCCCGCTGGTCCCCGCCGCCGAGGTCGGCGACCTGCGCGACGGGCTGCGGGTGCGGACCCGGGTCAACGGCGAGACCGTCCAGGACGGCAACACCGCTCAGATGGCCTACACCGTCGGGGACACCCTCGCGCTGATCTCCCAGACCTTCACCCTGCGCCCCGGCGACCTGCTGGCCACCGGCACCCCGTCCGGCGTCGGCTACGCCCGTACGCCCCCGTGGCTGCTGCAGCCCGGCGACGTCGTCGAGGTCGAGGTCGACCGGCTCGGCGTGCTGCGCAGCACGGTGGTCGGCAACGACGCCCGGACGGGGGCCTGACGTGTCCGGCGAGTACCGCCAGTACCTGTTCCCACTCGACCACCCGCGGCTGGCCGACGTCCGTGGGCTGGACCCCCACGCCTACCGCGAGGTCGCCTCCCACGGCGGCACGTTCACCGGCGACCTGGTCGCCGGCTGGCGCCCGCTGTACCGCACCGAGTTCCGCGGGATCACCGAGGACGGCACGCTGCGGGAGGGCCTGTACCCGCTGACCCCCGCCGAGCCGGGCGAGGAGGCCCCGGTCACGGAGATGGTCGCCGCCGCCCGCGACCTGCTCGACGCCCTGGACGACGACGGCCGCAAGCGGATCGCCCACGACGTCGACGACGTGGAGTGGCAGACCTGGGCCAACCCCGAGTTCCTGCAGTTCGACACCGGGCTGCGGCTGGAGTTCCAGCCCGCCGAGGTGCAACAGAAGGTCCTCGCGCTGCTGCGCGCCTCGCTCAGCCCCGAGGGCTACCAGCTGGCGCACGGGATGATGCTGGTGAACGGCTTCCTCGGCGAGGTCGTGGACCTGCCGACCGTGCTCAACGAGTTCAGCTACAACATCGCCCTCTACGGCCAGCCGGACCCGGTCGCCCCCTGGGGCTGGCAGCTGTTCGGCCACCACTGCGCGCTCAACTGCCTGGTGGTCGAGGGCCGGATGGTGCTCAGCCCGGTGTTCCTCGGGGCCGAGCCCAACGAGATCGACGCCGGCCCGCACGCCGGGCTGCGCGCCTTCGACGACCGCATCGCCCTCGGCCTCGAGGTGATGGCCGCCCTGACCGAGGCGCAGCGGGACACCGCGACGGTCTACCAGGAGATGGTCGACCCGGCGATGCCGCCGGGCCGGGTGCACCCCGGCGACGAGCGGCACCTGGCCGGCGCGTTCCAGGACAACCGGGTGATCCCGGTCGAGGGCGTGCGCGTGGCGGACATGCCGCCGGCCGCCCGCCAGCTGGTGCTGGCGCTGGTCGAGCGGTTCGTCGCCCCGCTCCCCCGCGGCCCGCGGGCCGCGCGGATGCGGGAGGTCCGCGAGCACCTGGACGAGACCTGGTTCAGCTGGATCGGCGGGCACGCCCCCGGCGACGTCTTCTACTACCGCGTCCAGTCCCCCGTGGTGATCGCCGAGCTCGACCACCACTGCGGGGTCTTCCTGGACTACGACACCCCGCAGCCCTTCCACGTGCACACGGTGCTGCGCACTCCGCACGGCAACGACTACGGCCGGGCCTGGGTCCGGCACTGGCAGGAGAACCGATGAGCACCGTGCCCTCCCACATCCCCGTGCTGGTCATCGGCGGAGGCCCCAGCGGGCTGGCCGCCGCCCTCGAGCTCGGCCGGCGCGGCGTCGAGGTGCTGGTCGTCGAGCCCCGCACGCAGCGCGACCCGCTCCGCCCGCGGGCCAAGACCACCAGCGTGCGCACCATGGAGCACCTGCGCCGGTGGGGTCTGGCCGACCGGCTGCGCGCCGCGGCGCCGCTCCCCGTGGAGCACGCCCAGGACGTCGTCTTCTGCACCGGGCTGTTCGGCACCGAGATCGTGCGGTTCCCCGAGGCGTTCGGGCTGACCCCCGAGCGGCGGGAGCTGTTCGCCGAGGCCGGCCAGCAGGCGCCGCAGCCGCTGGTCGAGGAGGTGCTCCGCGATGCCGTCCGCGAGCTGCCGACCGTCACCCTCGCCGAGGGCTGGCGCGCGGTCGAGGTGGTCGACGGGCCGGACGCCGCCCGTGCCGTGCTGGAGGCCCCGGACGGCGCCCGCCACCCGGTCACCGCCGACTGGCTGCTGGGCTGCGACGGCAGCAGCGGCGTCACCCGCCGGTCGATCGGCGCCCGGTACCAGGGCTCCTCCGGCACCCTGCCGAACCTCAGCATCACCTTCCGCTCCCGGGACCTGGACACCCGCGAGCTCTGCGCACTGGGCGTGCACTACTGGGTGATCGGCGCACGGCACGGCGGGCTGATGGGCCGGCTGGACCTGCAGGGCACCTGGTGGGCGATCGTCCAGGGCGTCGACGGCACCGCCGCGGATGTCGACCCGGTTGCGCTGGTGCGCGAGCTGGCCGGCGCGGACGTCGACGTCGAGGTGCTGGCCACCGACCCCTGGTCGGCCCGGATGCTGCTGGTCGACCGGTACCGCGGGCAGCGGGTGTTCCTGGTCGGCGACGCGGCGCACCTGAACCCGCCGTGGGGCGGGCACGGCTTCAACACCTGCGTCGGGGACGCGGTCAACCTGGGCTGGAAACTCGCCGCCGTCCTGGCCGGCTGGGCGCCCGAGTCGCTGCTGGACAGCTACGAGGCCGAGCGCCGCCCGGTCGCCGAGCGCACCATCGGCGCGGCCGGCGCGCAGGAGGCCTTCCTCGCCCCCGCGTTCGCGTCCGGGGACCTGGACGCCGACACCCCCGCCGGGGAGTCGCTGCGTGCCGCGCTGGCCGAGGGCCTGCAGGTCAAGAGGCCGGAATTCCACAGCCTCGGCCTGGTGCTGGGCTACGACTACCCGGAGTCCCCCGTCGTCGTCCCCGACGGCCGGCCGGTGCCCGGCCAGGACCTGGTCACCTACACCGCCTCGGCCCATCCCGGCGCCCGGCTGCCGCACACCTGGCTGCCCGACGGCCGGTCGGTCTACGACGCGCTCGGCCCGGAGTTCACGCTCCTGGTGCTGACCCCCGACGTCCCGGACGGGCTGCCGGACGCCGCCGCCCGGCTGGGGGTGCCGCTGCGGGTCCTCGACCTCGGTTCCGTGCCGGGCCTGCGCGCCCGGTACGGCGCCGACCTGCTGCTGGTCCGCCCGGACCAGCACGTCGCCTGGCGGGGTGAGGGGGCCGAGGACGCCGTCGCCCTGCTCGCCCGGGTGGTGGGTGCCGCCGCGGCCGCGCCCGTCTGAGCCGGACGGCGACGTCCCCGGCCCTGACCAGCGCGGGCGCGTCGGCCCACGCGGGGACTCCCAGGTCCGTGGTGTTGACTGCCCCAGAAACGCCAGGCGGCATCAGCGGTGCCGGGTCGGGGTAGCGCCTGTCCGATCCGGCCGGTGCGCGATCCCCCTGGAGCCGGCTCCCCTCGGACTTGGACACTGCATGAGCGGCAACGCGACCCACCGGTTCACCAACACCTCGATCCTCGCCGTCCAGACCGTGGACGCCACCCAGGTGGTGACCTCGGCCGACTTCGACGCGCAGCTCACCGACACCTACCGGCGCGTGGGCCTGCGGCCGGGTCTGCTGCAGCGGCTGGCCGGCATCGAGGAGCGCCGGTGGTGGGCCGACGGGGTCACGTTCGTCGACGGGGCGGCCACGGCGGGGGCCAAGGCGATCAGCGAGAGCGGCGTCGACCCGCAGCAGATCGGCCTGATGGTGAACACCTCGGTCAGCCGCAGGTGGCTCGAGCCGTCCACCGCGGTGGCGGTGCACGCGGCCCTGGGCCTGCCCAGCTCCTGCCAGAACTTCGACATCACCAACGCCTGCCTCGGCTTCGTCAACGGCATGGGGCTGGCCGGGGCGATGATCGACTCCGGGCTGATCGACTACGCGCTCGTGGTGGACGGCGAGGACGCCCGGCCCGTGCAGGAGCAGACGATCGCCCGGCTGCAGAGCGGGGAGACGACGTCGAAGGACGTGCTCGCGCAGTTCGCCACCCTCACGCTCGGCTGCGGCGCCGCGGCGATGGTGCTGGGGCGCGCCGACCGGCACCCCGAGGGCCACCGGCTGGTCGCCTCGGTGACCCGGGCCGGCACCGAGCACCACGAGCTGTGCGTCGGCGACAACGACGTGATGCGCACCGACCTCAAGGGCCTGCTCGACGCGGGGCTGCAGCTGACCGAGGACATGTGGGCCGAGGCGTCCGCGGAGTTCGACTGGTCGCGGGGCATGGACCACTACGTCGTACACCAGGTGTCGAAGGTGCACACCGCGGCGATGTGCGAGCGGCTGGGCATCGACCCCGGCCGGGTGCCGATGACCTTCCCGACGCGCGGCAACCTCGGCCCGGCGTCGGTGCCGTTCACCCTGGCCAGCCGGGCCGACGCGCTGGCCGACGGCGACCGGGTGCTGCTCATGGGCATCGGGTCCGGCCTGAACGCCTCCTGCCTCGAGATCGCCTGGTGACCTCCGCTCCCCTCCTCCCGGCCGGCCTGCCCGGCGTGGACCCCGCCTGGTCGCGCACCGTCGTCGTCGCCGACGCCACCGGGGCGAAGCACACCTGGCACCTGCTCGACAACGGCGTCCGCGACCCGGTCGGCACCCTGCTGTGCGTCCACGGCAACCCGACCTGGTCCTACCTGTGGCGGCGGCTGGTCGCCGCCGCCCCGCCCGGCTGGCGGGTCGTCGCCCCCGACCAGCTCGGCATGGGCTTCTCCGACCGGCTGCCCGCGCCGCGCGCGCTCGCCGAGCGGATCGACGACCTCGGCGACCTCACCGCCGCCCTGGGCATCACCGGCCCGGTGGTCACCGTGGGGCACGACTGGGGCGGTGTCGTCTCGCTGGGCTGGGCGCTGGCGCACCGCGACCAGCTGCGCGGCGTGGTGCTGGCGAACACCGCGGTCGCGATGCCCGACGGCGACCTCGGTCCGGCGCTCATCCGGCTGGCGAACGCCCCGGGCGTGCGGGCCGCGGTCACGGTCGGGACCCCCGTCTTCGTCCGGGCCACCACGGCGCTGTCCTGGCCGCCGCTGCCCGCCGCCGTCCGGAACGCCTTCGCCGCGCCGTACGCCGGCCGGGACCGGCGGCGCGCGGTCGGGGACTTCGTCGCCGACATCCCGTTCCGCCGCGACCACCCGTCCCGGGCCCGGCAGGAGGCGGTCGCCGAGGGCATCCGCTCCCTGGACGTCCCGGCACTGCTGCTGTGGGGCCCGCGCGACCCGGTGTTCGGCCAGCGGTACCTCGACGACCTGCGGCAGCGGATGCCGCACGCGGCGCTGCACCGGTACGAGGGCGCGTCGCACCTGCTGCCCGAGGACGCGCCGCAGTACGCCCGTGCGGTGGCCGAGTGGGTCACCGACCTGGAGGCTGCACCCCCAGCGCCCGAGCCCGCGGCCGGCACGGCCGAGCGCCCGTGGTCCGCGCTGGCCGCCCGGGCGGACGACCCGTCGCCCGCCGTCGTCGAGGTCGGCGGCGGCACGGTGAGCTGGGCCGAGCTGCACCGGCGGGTGGAGGACCTCGCCGCCGGGCTGCGCGCCGCGGGGCTGCGGCCCGGGCAGCGCGTCGGGCTGCTGGTCGAGCCGTCCGCGGACCTCACCGCGGCGGTCTACGCGGTGTGGCGGGCCGGCGGCGTGATCGTCGTCGTGGATCGCGGGCTCGGCCTGCCCGGCATGCGGCGGGCGCTGCGCGGCGCGTCCCTGGACGCGGTGATCGGCAGCCCGCAGGGCCTGGCCGCCGCCCGGCTGATGGGCCTGCCCGGCCGGCGGTTCGCCGCCGGCCGGCTGCCCGGCGCGGCCCGCCGGGCGCTGGGGGTCGCGCACGACCTCACCGAGCTCGCGGAGCTCGGCCGGGCCGCCGGGCCGGCACCCGACGAGTCCTCGGCCGGCGACGACCGTGCCGTGCTGTTCACCTCCGGCGCCACCGGCCCGGCCAAGGGCGTCGTCTACACGCAGGGGCAGGTGGCCGCGCAGCTCGCGCTGGTGCGCGGCGCCTACGGGCTGACCGCCGCCGACCGGTTCGTGGCCGCGTTCGCGCCGTTCGCCGTCCTCGGCCCGGGGCTGGGCGTCGCCTCCTCGGTGCCCGACGTCGACGTGACCGCCCCGGGCTCGCTCACCGCGGCCCGGCTCGCGGACGCGGTGCGGGCGGTCGACGCGACCGTCGTCTTCGCCGCGCCCGCGGCGCTGCGCCGGGTGGCCGCGACCGCCGGCGTGCTGACCACCGAGCAGCGGACGGCGCTGGCCGGCGTCCGGCTGCTCATGTCCGCCGGCGCGCCGGTGCCGGCCGCGCTGCTGCGGCGGCTGCGCGGCGTGCTGCCCGCCGCGGAGATGCACACGCCCTACGGGATGACCGAGGCGCTGCCGGTCACCGACGTCTTCCTGGAGGAGATCGAGGCCGCCGGCGCCGGCGACGGGGTCTGCGTGGGTCGGCCGCTGCCCGGGGTGGCGGTGCGGATCAGCCCGCTGTCGCCCTCCGGCGCGGCCGACGGCGCCCTCACCGGCTCCCCCGGGGTGACCGGCGAGGTCTGCGTCCGCGCCGCCCACGTCAAGGACCGGTACGACGCGCTGTGGGCCACCGAGCGGGCCGCCTCCCGCGACCCGGGCTGGCACCGCACCGGCGACGTCGGCCACCTGGACGCCGCCGGCCGGTTGTGGGTCGAGGGCCGGCTGCCGCACGTGGTCCCCACGGCGGACGGCGTGGTCACCCCGGTCGGCGTCGAGCAGCGGGTGGAGCAGCTGGACGGCGTCGCCGCCGCCGCGGTGGTCGGGGTGGGTCCGGCGGGCGCGCAGGCGGTCGTGGTGGTCGTCGTCCCGGACCGGCCGGGTCGGCGGAGGTCGCTCGCCCCCGCGGCGCCGGAGCTGGCCGACGCCGTCCGGACCGCCGCGGGCACCGAGGTCGCGGCCGTGCTGGTCACCGACCGGCTGCCGGTCGACGTGCGCCACCAGTCGAAGGTGGACCGGACGGCGGTCGCGCGGCGCGCCGCCCGGCTGCTCGCCGGCTCCCGCGGTCCCGCGCGTCGCCGGTGAGGGTGCTGGTCACCGGCGCCAGCGGGATGCTCGGCCGGGCCACCGCGCACGCGCTGCTGGCGCGCGGTGACGAGGTGACGGTGCTGCAGCGCCGCCCGGCCGGGCTGCCGTGCCGGGAGGTGCTGGGCGACGTCGCCGACCCCGGCGCCGTGCAGCGGGCGGCCGCCGGGCAGGACGCCGTCCTGCACCTGGCCGCCAAGGTCGACGTCGTCGGCCCGTGGCCCGAGTACGCCCGGGCCAACGTGGTCGGCACCCGGACCGTGGTCGGCGCCTGCCGCGCGGCCGGGGTGCCCCGGCTGGTGCACGTCTCCTCCCCCTCGGTCGCGCACGCCGGCGCGGCGCTGACCGGCGTCGGGGCCGAGCCGGCCGACCCGGCCGCCGCCCGCGGCAACTACGCCCAGTCCAAGGCGCTGGCCGAGCGGCTGGCGCTGGCCGCCGACTCCCCCGCCCTGGCGGTGCTCGCGGTGCGCCCGCACCTGGTCTGGGGGCCCGGCGACACGCAGCTGGTCGAGCGGATCGTCACCCGGGCGCGGGCCGGGCGGCTGCCGGTGCTCGGGACCGGGGCGGCACTGATCGACACGACGTACGTCGACAACGCCGCCACGGCGCTGGTCGCGGCCGTCTACAGCGCGGCGCACGGTGAGGCGCTGGTGGTGTCCAACGGCGAGCCGCGGCCGGTGGCCGAGGTGCTCGCCCGGCTGTGCGCGGCCGCCGGCGTCCCGGGCCCGCGCCGGCACCTGCCGTTCCCGGTCGCCTGGGCGGCCGGCGCGGTGGTCGAGGGCGTCTGGACGGCGACCGGACGGCGCAGCACTCCCCCGCTGACCCGCTTCCTCGCCGAGCAGCTGGCCACCGCCCACTGGTTCGACCAGCGCCGCACCCGTGAGGCGCTGCGCTGGCGGCCGGAGGTGCCGCTGGACGAGGGCTTCGCCCGCCTGGCCGCCTGGTACGCCACCCCCTGAGAGCCCCCTTCGGCCGAAGTCGCGACTTCGGCCGCTCTGACGGAGGGCTGGTCAGTCCCGCCGGTCGGCGAGGAAGGGGTACCGCTCGCGGGTGGCGGCCACCTCGGCCGGGTCGACGTCGGACAGCACGATCGTCTCGGTGCCGGACGCCGTCGCGAGCAGCTCCCCCGCCGGGCTGACGATGCGGCTGTCCCCGGCGTGCGGGGTGCCGTCCCCGGCCGTGCCCACCCGGTTGCAGCCGACCACGTAGGCCTGGTTCTCGATGGCGCGGGCCTGCAGCAGCGCCTGCCAGTGGTGCCGCCGCGGGCTGGGCCAGTTGGCCGGCACCAGGTAGAGGTCGGTGCCGGCGGCGGCGTTCCAGAAGACGTTGGCGAAGCGCAGGTCGTAGCAGATGAACGGGGTGATCCGCAGGCCGCCGACCTCCAGGGTCACCGGGCCGGTGCCCGGCCGGAAGCGGTCGCGCTCGTCGGCGAACGGGTGCAGCTTGCGGTACCGGTGGGTGGTGCCGTCCGGGCCGGCCAGGACGAACGAGTTGTAGGGCAGCTCGCCGTCGTCCGCGGTCTCGGGGCAGGTGCCGGCCACCCACACGCCGTGCTCCTCCGCCTGGGCGGCGAGGAACTGCGACGACGGGCCACCCTCGGGCTCGCCGATGCCCGGGGTCATCGAGAACCCGGTGGAGAAGGTCTCGGTCAGCAGGACGAGCTCCGCCCCGGCGCCCACCGCCCGGGCCACCTGCGGGGCGAGCCGCTCGAAGTTCGCCGCGCGGTCCTCCCAGACGATGTCGTGCTGCACCGCCGCGATCCTCATCGCATCCTCC
This sequence comes from Modestobacter sp. I12A-02662, assembly GCF_041028325.1. Classification (NCBI taxonomy): domain Bacteria; kingdom Bacillati; phylum Actinomycetota; class Actinomycetes; order Geodermatophilales; family Geodermatophilaceae; genus Modestobacter; species Modestobacter sp. I12A-02662. The sequence continues at coordinate 50,112 of NZ_JABGDE010000013.1, forward strand.
CCAGCCGCTGCGCCGCCTCGGCGAGCACGTCGTCGGTCTTGCAGAAGGCGAACCGGACCAGGTGCCGGCCCAGGTCGGCGTCCGCCGGGTCGTAGAACACCACGGTCGGGATCCCCACCACCCCGGCACGCTCGGGCAGCGACCGGCAGAACGCCCAGCCGTCCCCGTCGGGCTGCACCGGGCGGACGTCGACGGTGGCGAAGTAGGTCGCCTGCGGGCTGACCACCGGCAGCCCGGCCGCCGTCAGCCCGGCGACGAGCAGGTCCCGCTTGCGCTCCAGGTCGCGGGCGATGCCGGTGAAGTAGGTGTCGGGCAGCCGCAGGCCGGCGGCGATCGCCGGCTGGAACGGCCCGCCGTTGACGTAGGTGAGGAACTGCTTGGCGGTGCGGACGGCGGACACCAGCGGCGCCGGGGCGCACATCCACCCGATCTTCCAGCCGGTGGTGTTGAACGTCTTGCCGCCGCTGCTCACCACCAGCGTGCGCTGCCGCATGCCCGGCAGGGTGGCGATCGAGACGTGCTCGGCCCCGCCGAAGACCAGGTGCTCGTAGACCTCGTCGGTGAGGACGAGCAGGTCCGCGCCGGTCGCCACCTCGGCGAGCAGGGCGAGCTCGGCGCCGGTGAAGACCTTGCCGGTGGGGTTGTGCGGGGTGTTGAGCAGCAGCAGCCGGGCGCGCGGGGTCACCGCGGCGCGCAGCTCGGCCTCGTCGAAGGTCCACGGGCCGGCGTCCCCGGGCGGCGGCGGGCGCAGCGGCACCGGCCGCGGCACCCCGCCGGCCATCGCCACCGCGGCGGCGTAGCAGTCGTACATCGGCTCGAACAGCACGACCTCGTCGCCGGGGTCGAGCAGCGCCAGCATGGCGGCGGTGAGCGCCTCGGTGGCCCCCGCGGTGACCAGCACCTCGACGTCCGGGTCGTAGGACAGCCCGCGGAAGCGCAGCTGGTGCTCTGCGATCGCGGTGCGCAGCTCCGGCAGGCCCGGTCCCGGTGGGTACTGGTCGTGCCCGGTGCCGATCGCGGCCCGGGCGACGTCGAGCACCTCGGCCGGGCCCGGCTCGTCGGGGAAGCCCTGGCCGAGGTTGATCGACCCGGTGGCGACGGCGAGGGCGCTCATCTCGGCGAACACCGTCGTCCCGAAGCCCTGCAGTCGCGACGACAGGTAGGGCGCGCGTGTCACGCCGTCATCCTGCACCCCGGGGTCTCAGACCTCTTCGACCTCCAGGTCGCCGGTCGCCCGCTGCACGGTGCCGACGACGACCACAGCGATCATCAGCGCGGCAAGCGCGCCCACGACCACCACCGCCGGGAGCTCGGTCAGGACGTCCAGCGCCGCGATGGCCGCGGCGAGCAGCGGCCACAACCACCCGCGGCTGCCGCCCGTGGCCATGCCGGTGTTCCGCACGCTGACCGACGCCAGGTACAGCGCCACCCCACCGGCCAGCAGCACGCGGGTGACCAGGGGCACGTCGCCCTGCCCGCTCTCCAGCACGGCGAGCTGGATCCCGGCGCCGATCCCGGCCAGGGCCAGGGCGATGGGCAGCTGCCCGAAGATGAACACGTCGTGGGCCCGCACGCTGCGCTCGTCACCGGCCTCGGCGAGCAGCCGCTTGGCGCCGGCACCCGCGAGGTCGAAGTGGCTCCACCACAGCGCGGCGGCGAGCACGAAGGACACCGCCCCGACGGCCACCGCCTCCGCCGTCCAGTGGGCCTCGTACAGGCCGTGCGCCACCGAGGCTATGGACTCGCCGAGCACCAGGATGACGAACAGCCCGAACCGCTCCGGCAGGTGCTCCATGTGCAGCGGGACGGCGGCCGACGTCTCGGTGGCCCGCAGCGGCGCAGCCACCTCGACCGCGACGGCCAGCCCCCAGAGGACGAAGCAGACGGGCGCTGGGACGGCGATGGACACCGCCCACAGCAGGCCGCCGACGACGAGCGCCACCAGGTACGTGCGGGCCAGTGGCCGCGCCTCCTCGACGTGCCGGTGCACCCGGGCGTACTGCAGCACCAGGACCACCCTGAGCAGGACCTGGCACGCGGCGAACAGGCCGAGCCGCTCGCCGGTGGCCTCCGACGCCGTGGCCGCCAGCCCGATCACCGCGGCCATGCTTGCCAGCTTGTACAGCCGGAAGACGACGTCGTCGTGGTCGAAGCGGTTGGCGTACAGCGTGGAGCTGACCCAGGCCCACCAGACGGTCGCGAACAGGCCGGCGAAGACCGCCACCCCATGAGCGGAGACGTCCTCGCGGAGGGCGGAAGCCAACTCGGCGACGACGAGCACGAAGGCCAGGTCGAAGAACAGCTCCAGCCGGGACGCCGACCGGTCCTCGTCTGTCTTCAGGCTCGGTGGCCGCACCAGCCCGACCGAGCCCACCGCGTGGAGGGTCCTGCGGACAGCGCTCCGGTCGGCCATCGCCCTGCCGTACCCGCTCAGCCGACCCGAAGCACCTCGGACAGCGGGGTCGCCGGGTGCCCGGTGAGGTCGGCGACCGCCGTGCTGACGGCGGCCATCTCCCCCGCGGCGATCGCGGTGTAGGTGGACACCCAGGCGTCCACCTGCCAGGCCGGGGCGCCGTGGCCGGCCCGGGACGCGTACGCCTCCTCGACCGTCTCCGGGTGGTAGGTGACCCGGCGCCCGGTGACCGCGGTGAGCGTCGCGGCCACCTCGGTGAGGGTCAGCGCCTCCGGGCCGGTGAGGTCGTAGGTCGCCCCCGCATGGCCGGCCGGTGCCCGCAGGACGGCGGCGGCCACGTCGGCGACGTCGTCCTGGGCCACCGCGGCGGCCCGGCCGTCCCCGGCCGGGCCGCGGATCACGCCGTCCGCGCCGACCATGGCGGGGAGGAAGTCGCTGCACAGGGCGTCGCGCAGGAACGTCGCGGCGGGCAGGCGGTGGCGGATGTGCTGCTCGGTCGCCCAGTGGTCGCGGGCGAGGGTGAAGGTGGCGTCCGGGGCCGCGCCGGTGAACGACACGTACACGAGGTGCCGGACGCCGGCGGCCGCGGCGGCGTCGACGAAGGTGCGGTGCGCGTCGACCCGGTCGGGGGCCTCCGCGGCCGACACCATGAGCGCCGTGGCGACGCCGTCCAGCGCGCGCCGCACCGCCTCGCCGTCGGCGTAGGACGCGACGACGGCGCTCGCCCCGGGCAGCCGTGGTGCCCGGGCCGGGTCGCGCACGAGCAGCCGCTGGGCGACCCCGGCCGCGGCCAGCCGGGCGGCGACCCGCCCGCCCAGCCGGCCGGTCGAGCCGGTGACGGCGATCGGGGTGGTGGTCATGGGCGGCTCCTGGGTCGGCGGGTGCGCCAGCGCGGTCGCCCGCCTAGCCTGCCCGGCATGACCGCGCCGCTCATCGCCCGCCCTGCGCTCCTCGACGCCGATCCGCTCGCGCCCACGGGGCGGCCGGTCCGCTGGGGCGTCGTGGCGACCGGCACCATCGCCGCGAAGGTCACCGCGGACCTGGTCCTGCTGCCCGACGTGGTGCTGCAGGCGGTCAGTTCCCGGGACGCCGGCCGGGCCCGGGCGTTCGCCGAGCGGTTCGGCGCTGCGTCCTGGTACGCGGACGAGGAGGGGCGCACCGGCATCGAGGCGCTGGTCGCCGACCCGTCGGTCGACGTCGTGTACGTCGGCACCCCGCACGCCCAGCACGCCGCCGTGACCCGGGCGGCGCTGCTCGCGGGCAAGCACGTGCTGTGCGAGAAGCCGCTGACGGTCAACGCCCGGGAGGCCGAGGACGTCATCGCGCTGGCGCGGGAGCAGGGGCTCTTCCTGATGGAGGCGGTCTGGACCCGGTTCCAGCCGGCGATGCAGCGGGCGTTCGAGATCGCCGCCTCCGGCGAGATCGGCGAGGTCCGCTGGGTCGCGGCGGAGACCGGGTTCCCCGCCCCGGCCGACCCGACCGCCCGGATCTGGGCGCGGGCCGACGGCGGTGGCGCGCTGCTCGACCTCGCCGTCTACCCGCTGCTGTGGGCGTGGGGCACCCTCGGCCGGCCCGACTCGGTGACGGCGGTGGCGACGCTCACCGAGCAGGGCGTGGACGCGCAGAACGCGATCACCCTGCAGTACGCCTCCGGCGCGCAGGCGCAGCTCACCACGTCGCTGGTGGCCCGTTCCCCGCACACCGCGCTGATCTGCGGCAGCGACGGCTGGATCCGCTCCGACGGCCCCGACACGGTCTGGCGGCCCACCCGGCTCGACGTGCAGGCCGGGGACGCCGCCGTCCGCACCGAGACGTTCCCGGTCATCGGCGAGGGCTACCCGTTCGAGCTGCGCGAGGTGACCCGGTGCGTCCAGCAGGGGCTGACCGAGAGCCCCACCATGCCGCTGGAGGACTCGCTGGCCACGGTCCGGTTGTTCGACGGGATCCGCGGTCAGCTCGGGGTGGTCTACCCGAACGACCACTGACCGCCGGGCCGCGACCGGTCAGCCGGGCAGGCGCTCCCCGTGCCGGCCGGTGGCCACCACCGGGACGGGCAGGTCCTCGGGCAGGCTGCTGGCCAGCGACGCGAGCGCCGAGCCGATCTGGTCGGTCAGCCGCCGCAGCGACGCCTCGGTCTCGGCCTTGCGGCGCTCCAGCCCGGCCAGCTCCCCCCGCACCGCCGCCACCTCGGCGGCGGCCGCGGCGGCCAGCTGCTCCCGGCGGTCCCGCGCCTCCCGGTCGAGCTCGGTCCGCCGGCGGGCGGCCTGCTCGTCCGCCGCCCGGCGCGCCCGGGCCGCCGCCTGGTCCAGCCGGCGCCGCTCGACGGCGGCCTGCTCGGCCACCGCGGCCGCGTCCGCGTGCGCCCGCTCCACGACCTCCCCGGCTTGCGCGAGCAGTTCCTCGGCCCGCTCGTGCGCGGCCACCGCCGCCGCCTCCCGCTCGCGGGCCCGTTGCAGCGTGGCCGCCGCCGCCCCGCGCGCCTCCTCCAGCAGCGCGTCGGCCTCGGCGGCCCGGGCGGCGGCCCCGGCCTCCGCCTCCTCGGCGACGACCTGCAGGATCCGGCCGACCCGCTCGGACAGCAGCAGCGCCTCGCGCCCGGCCGTCGAGCGCCGCAGCTCCTCCCGGGTGCGGCGCAGCTCGGCCCAGCAGGCGGCGAACCGGGCGGCCAGGTCGTCGCAGGTGCGCCGGACGGTGCGCAGCTCGGACTCCGCCCAGTCCACGTAGTTGTCGACCTGCAGCCGGTCGTAGCCGCGGACGTGCAGCCGGAACATCGGCTCGGGCTGCAGCACCGTCTCCAGGTCGCCCCGCAGGTTGGGCCGCCGGGGCGGCACCGGGGCGGGGCCGGGCGGGCCGTCGGGCGGCGGCCCGGGCGGGACGTCGTCCTGGCGGGCGACCTCCGGGGCGGCGGTGTTGCCCTCGACGATGACTTCCGGCGCTGCCGACATGGATCTCCCCCTGCACGCTGGTCCGGACAGGGTGGCCGCGCCGGGGCCCGCGCGCCAGGCATCCGCGCCCCGGCCGCCCGTTCCCCGGCGCGTCGCCAGGGCGCGTCGCCGGGGCGCGTCGGCTCAGGATCGGGTGCGCAGACCGGTGAACAGCACGGTGACCACGGAGTCGGCGAGGTCGTCGGCGGACAGCCCGCCGCCGGGGCGGTACCACTCGGTGAGCGAGTTGACCGTGCCGAACAGCAGCCGGCTGGTCACCGCCGGATCGACGTCGGGGCGCACGTCGCCCTCGTGCTCGGCGGCCCGCACCAGCGCGGTGACGAACCGGTCGAACTCGCGGCGGCGCTGCAGGGCGCTGCGCTCGACCTCGGAGTTGCCGCGCACCCGCAGCAGGAGGGTGACGTAGGGCAGTTCCGCGGCGAGGACGCCGATCGAGGCCCGCACCACGTGCTCCAGCCGGTCGATCGCCCGCCCCGCGGTGGCCGCCGGGTGCTCGGTGACGGCGAACAGCGCGTCCAGCGCCCGGTCCAGGGCCAGCCGCAGCAGCTCCACCTTGCTCGGCACGTGGTGGTAGATCGCGGACTTGGTGACGCCGAGCCGGACGGCCAGCTCGTCCATGCTGGTGGCCTCGTAGCCGCGCTCGTTGAAGACCGCCACGGCGACCCCCAGCAGCGACTCCACCGAGTGCCCGGGCCGCCCCCGCCGGGCGGGGGCGCCGTTCTGGGTGGCGGTCATGCCCGCCCCCCGATGACCGTGCCGGCCGGCACGGCCGTCACCGGTGGTCCCGGTTGTCCACCAGGCGCTGGAGCTTCCCCATCGACCGCGCCAGCGTCTCCGGGTCCACGACCTGCACCTCGACGCTGGTGCCCACGACGTCCTTGACCCCCTGCGCGACCTCCGCGGCGGCCGGGCCGCGCCGCGCCGCCGGGCAGTCCGGCCGCGCCTCGACGTGCACGGTGAGGTGGTCGAGCCGGCCGCGGGTGGTCAGCTCGAGGGAGAAGTGCGGCGAGAGCCCCGGGGTGCGCAGCACGACCTCCTCGACCTGGGTCGGGAAGAGGTTGACCCCGCGCAGGATGATCATGTCGTCGGTGCGGCCGGTGACCTTCTGCATCCGCCGCATCGCCGGCCGCGCGGTGCCCGGCAGCAGCCGGGTGAGGTCACGGGTGCGGTAGCGGACGACGGGCATCGCCTGCTTGGTGAGCGAGGTGAACACCAGCTCGCCCTCCTCGCCGTCCGGCAGCACCTCGCCGGTGACCGGGTCGACCACCTCCGGGTAGAAGTGGTCCTCCCAGACGTGCAGCCCGTCCTTGGTCTCCACGCACTCCTGGGCCACCCCCGGGCCCATCACCTCCGACAGCCCGTAGACGTCGACGGCGTGCAGGTCCAGGCGCTCCTCGATCTCCTGGCGCATCTGCTCGGTCCAGGGCTCCGCGCCGAAGATGCCGATCTCCAGCGAGGTGCTCCGGGGGTCGATCCCCTGCCGCTCGAACTCGTCGATGAGGGCGAGCATGTAGCTCGGCGTCACCATGATCACCCGCGGCCGGAAGTCGTTGATCAGCTGCACCTGCCGCGGGGTCATGCCGCCCGAGACCGGGACGACGGTGCAGCCGAGCTCCTCCGCGCCGTAGTGCGCGCCGAGCCCCCCGGTGAACAGCCCGTAGCCGTAGGCGTTGTGCAGCACGTCGCCGGGCCGCCCGCCGGCCGCCCGGATGGAGCGCGCCACGAGCCGCGCCCAGGTGTCGAGGTCGTGCCCGGTGTAACCGACGACCGTGGGCCGGCCGGTGGTGCCCGAGGACGCGTGCACCCGGCGGACCTGGTCGCGCGGCACGGCGAACATGCCGAACGGGTAGTTGTCCCGCAGGTCGGCCTTCGAGGTGAGCGGGAAGCGGACCAGGTCGGCCAGCGACCGGCAGTCGTCGGGGTGCACCCCCGCCGCGTCGAAGGCGTGCCGGTGGTGCGGCACGTGGTCGTAGGCGTGCCGCAGCGACCACCTCAGCCGCTCCAGCTGGAGGGCGCGCAGCTCGTCGACGCCCATCCGCTCGTCGGGGTCGAGGGAGCGCGGCGCCGGGGCCTCGCCCAGGCGGCGGGTGACCGCCCGGTCCGCGGCGGTGGGGGTGGTCACGGCTGCCTCCGTCGTCCCGCGGGCTGCCTCGCCCGCCTGCGGCTCGGTACCGGTGTCGACCGGTTGGTCGGTCATCCGACCGGGCCTGGGGAACACTATCAAGCGCGCCTTGCCCCGGCGCCGTCCCGCCCGGCACACTCGTTACTGACCGGACGGTCAGTCTCGATCGACGGAGGACCCGTGCCCGCACCCACCCTGGAGCGCACCGCACCGGACGAGGCCGCCCTGCAGGCCCACTTCGACGCGACCATCGCGGCCGACCACCGGGTCGAACCGCGCGACTGGATGCCGGAGGGCTACCGGAAGACCCTCATCCGGCAGATCGCGCAGCACGCGCACTCGGAGATCATCGGGATGCAGCCCGAGGGCGACTGGCTGCTGGCCGCGCCCAGCCTGCGGCGCAAGGCCATCCTGCTGGCGAAGGTGCAGGACGAGGCCGGGCACGGGCTCTACCTCTACTCGGCGGCGGAGACCCTCGGCGCCGACCGGGCCGACCTGACCGACAAGCTGATCGAGCGGAAGCAGAAGTACAGCTCCATCTTCAACTACCCGACGCTCAGCTACGCCGACGTCGGGGTGATCGGCTGGCTGGTCGACGGCGCGGCGATCTGCAACCAGGTGCCGCTGTGCCGGTCCAGCTACGGGCCCTACGCCCGGGCGATGATCCGGATCTGCAAGGAGGAGTCGTTCCACCAGCGGCAGGGCTACGAGCTGCTGCTGACGATGATGCGCGGCACCCCCGAGCAGCGGGCGATGGTGCAGGACGCCGTCGACCGGTGGTGGTGGCCCTCGCTGATGATGTTCGGCCCGCCGGACGCCGACAGCCCCAACTCGGCGCAGTCGATGGCCTGGGGGATCAAGCGGCACAGCAACGACGAGCTGCGCCAGCGGTTCGTGGACATGACCGTGCCGCAGGCGGAGGTGCTCGGCGTGACGCTGCCGGACCCCGAGCTGGCGCTGGACCCGGCCACCGGCCGGCACCGGTTCGGCGCGATCGACTGGGACGAGTTCAAGCGGGTGCTCGCCGGGGGCGGCCCCATGAACGACGAGCGGATCCGCCGCCGCCGCGCGGCCCGCGACGACAACGCCTGGGTCACCGAGGCCGCCACCGCCTACGCGGCCAAGCACGCGGGGACGGCGGCATGACCGACGTGACGGCCGAGGGCGGCCACGGCGCCGTCCCCACCGGACCTGAGGTGCCGGTGCAGACCCGGCGGTCGGCGGTGCGCCGGGACTGGCCGCTGTACGAGGTGTTCGTGCGCGGCAAGCGCGGCCTCAACCACGTGCACGTCGGCTCGCTGCACGCGCCCGACGCCGAGATGGCGGTCGACGCCGCCCGCGACCTCTACACCCGGCGCAACGAGGGCGTGAGCATCTGGGTCGTCCGGGCCGCGGACATCACCGCGTCCAGCCCGGACGAGAAGGACCCGCTGTTCGCCCCGAGCGGCGACAAGGTCTACCGCCACCCGACGTTCTACGAGATCCCGGACGACGTCCCCCACATGTAGGACCCCCAGAAGGACCCCCTCTCCCCCCACCCTCCTCGTACCTCGGAGGACGGGGCCCTGAGAGGGGGCCGCGGCTGGGCACGACTCATGAGAGGTTCCGCTGGCATGGGGCACGAGGAGACCGTCTACGAGGCGCTGGTGAACGCGCACGAGGAGGGGCACTGGGCCTTCGGGACCGGGTTCGACGACCCGCTGGCCGGTGTGGACACCACCGTGCCCGCCGGCGTCGACCCCGCCGACCTGGGCACCTACTGCCTGATGCTCGGTGACGACGCGCTCGTGCTGGCCCAACGGCTCACCCAGTGGATCACCCACGCGCCCGAGCTGGAGGAGGAGGTCGCGTTCGGCAACGTCGCCCTCGACCTGCTCGGCCAGGCCCGGCTGCTGCTGGCCCGCGCCGGGTCGGTGGGCGTGCTGGGCCGGTCCCGGCAGCACGCCACCGCGTCGATCCCGGACGAGGACGCCCTGGCCTACTTCCGCGACCCCGACGAGTTCCGCAGCACCGGCCTGGTCGAGGCGCCCGACGGCGACTTCGCGCAGACGGTCCTCCGCCTGCTGGTCGCGGCCACCGTGCGCCTGGCGGTGTTCGACCGGCTGCGCGGCTCCCGCGACCCGGTGCTCGCCGCGATCGCCGCCAAGGGCGTCAACGAGCTGACCTACCACCGCGACCACGCGGCCCGCTGGGTGCTCCGGCTGGGCGACGGCACCGCGGAGTCCCACCGCCGCGCGCAGTCCGGGGCGGACGCCGTCTGGCCGCTGATGGCCGACGTCTTCTCCCCCACCGACGTCGAGCGCCGGCTCACCGCGGCCGGGGTGGCCGTCGACCCCGCCGAGGTCCGCGACGAGGTCCGCGACGTGCTCACCACCGTGCTCGAGCGGGCCACCCTGCGGGTGCCGGCCTGGCCGGCCGACGCCGCCCCCCGCGGCCGGGCGGGCGAGCACGGCCCGGAGCTGACCGAGCTGCTGGCCGAGCTGCAGGGCCTCGCCCGCGCGCACCCGACGGCGACCTGGTGAGGGCGGAAGTGGCCACTTCCGCCCCGGTGGACCCGCGCGCCGTGGCCGCGACGGTCACCGACCCGGAGCTGCCCGCGCTGACCCTGGCCGACCTGGGCGTGCTCCGCGACGTCCGCGACGAGGACGGCGTCGTGGTCGTGGAGATCACCCCGACCTACAGCGGCTGCCCGGCGATGGGCGTGATGCGCGCGGACCTCCTGCACGCCCTGCACGCGGCGGGCTTCGACCGCGTCGAGGTCCGCACCGTCCTCGCCCCGGCGTGGAGCACCGACCGGATCACCGCGGAGGGCCGCCGGAAGCTCGCCGCGGCCGGCATCGCCCCGCCCGGGCCGGCGCCGGTGCGCAGACCCGGCCCGGTGCCGCTCGACCTGGGCCCGCCCCGCCGGGCGGCCGGCTGCCCGCTGTGCGGCTCGCCGGACACCGAGCAGGTGTCGGAGTTCGGCGCCACGGCCTGCAAGGCCCTGCGCCGCTGCCGCGCCTGCGGGGAGCCGTTCGAACACGTGAAGGAGATCTAGTGCGGGCACGTCCGCGCTTCCACCCGCTGCGGGTCGCCCGGGTGGACCCGCTCACCGACGACGCGGTCGCCGTGACCTTCGACGTCCCGGCCGCGCTGGCCGACGAGTACGCGTTCCGGCCCGGCCAGGCGCTGACCCTGCGCCGGCTGGACGACGACGGCCGCGACGAGCGCCGCTCCTACTCCATCTGCGCGCCCGTCGGCGCCCCGCCGCGGGTGGGGGTCCGCGAGGTGCCGGGCGGCTTCTTCTCCCGGTGGCTGGTGCGCGACGTGCGGCCCGGCGACGAGATCGAGGTGCTGCCGCCGTCCGGCACGTTCACCGCCGACCTGTCCACCCCCGGCGACCACGTGTTCGTCGTGGCCGGTTCCGGGATCACCCCGGCGCTGTCGCTGGCCGGCACGGTGCTGCGCGACGGCGAGTCGACGGTGACGGTGTTCTACGGCAACCGCCGCACCAACACGGTGATGTTCGCCGACGAGCTGGCCGACCTGAAGGACCGGCACGGTCCCCGGCTGAACCTCGTGCACGTGCTCTCCCGCGAAGCGCGGGACACCGAGCTCACCACCGGCCGGCTCGACGGTGAGCGGCTGCGCACCCTGGTGGACGCCTTCGTCGACCCGCCGGCGGTCGACCACTGGTGGCTGTGCGGCCCGCACGGCATGGTGACCGCGGCCCGCGAGGTGCTCGCCGGGCTCGGCGTGCCCGCCGAGCGGGTGCACCAGGAGCTGTTCTACGTCGACGACGTCCCGCCCGCGCCGGTCCGCGGGGACGACGCCGCGCTGGCGGGTCCCGGGGTGGAGGTCACCGTCGTCCTGGACGGGCGGACGACGACGCTCACCCTCCCGCGCGACGAGCCGGTGCTCGACTCGGCGCAGCGGGTGCGCAGCGACCTGCCGTTCGCCTGCAAGGGCGGGGTCTGCGGCACCTGCCGGGCCCGGGTCACCGCCGGCGAGGTGGCGATGCGGCGCAACTACGCGCTCGAGCCCGCCGAGGTGGCGGCGGGGTACGTGCTGACCTGCCAGTCCGTGCCGGTCACCGACGCGGTGACGGTCGACTTCGACGCCTGAGCGGTCGGCACCCCGCCGGAGGTCTCAGGCGGCGAGCTCGGCGCAGCGGTCGCAGACCCGCGGAGCCCGCGTCGAGGGCGGCCACAGCCCGGCGGTCGTGCCGGAGGCGACCTCCCGGTTGCACAGCGTGGCGGAGTCCGCGAGCGGCGCCGCGTGCAGCTCGTCGGGCAGCTCGGGGGTGTGCGGTGCGACGGTCACCCACGGGGTAGCCGGCCGCCAGGCGCGGACGATCACGTGCTCGGTGGTGGTCATGGGACCAGCCTGCCGTCCAGCTCCGGTACCGCCCGGTACCGCCCGGAGCGTGTCCGCGCTCACCCGTCACACGGGACCCGGCGGGAACACCGGCGCCGGTGGTCACGCGACGGCGACGCCCGGCGCGTGCAGGACCACGAGTTCCGCGGTCATCGACTCCTGCACCGACCGGAGGGCCCGCAGCCCCGCGTCGTCGACGGTGTCCACCCCCGCGAGGTCGAGGGTGATCCGGGCGTGACCACGGTCCTGGAGGGCGAGCGCGACGCCGCGGAGCAGGTCCACACCCTGCTCGGTCAGCTGCCCACCGGCCCCCACCGTCCCGGCTCCGCGGTCGACGACCTCCAGCCGGGCGACGGCTCCCTGCGCCGCGGTCATGCCACCCTCCGGCTCCGGCGCGGCTGGACCTCCAGGACGTGGGTCAGCCCGGTCCGCCGCAGCACGTCCTCGACCCGCCGGTCGGGGCTGCGCAGGACGACGGCCCCACCGCGCGCCCGGCAGATCCGGTGCGCCCACAGGAAGCTGGCCAGCGCCGGGCTCGCCAGCGAGGTCACCCGGCTCAGGTCCACGACGATGCGGCGCGAGCCGGCCAGCACGGCCTGGTGCAGCAGCCAGCGGACGTCGGCCAGGCCGTCGGCGAGCATCGGCTGGCTGAGCCGCACCACGCGCTCGTCGTCCACGGGATCGGCCACCAGGGTCGCGGTCGTCATCAGGGCTCCCTCCGGCGTCGACTCGGGCACGTCCAGCATCGGCGGCCCAGGTGACGGTCGGACGTGCCGTTGCTTTGCGATCTCGTGACGGGCAGGTGGCGGGCCGGGGACGGCGACCCGCCCGGTGGCAGCATGGGGTCCGTGCCGCCGCGCCTGCTGGTCGTCGAGGACGACGACCACATCCGCACGGCGCTGCGGTGGGCCCTGGAGGACGAGGGCTACCTGGTCGAGGAGGCCGTCGACGGCGAGGACGCGTGCCGCCAGGTGGCCGCCGCTCCGCCGGACCTGATGATCGTGGACCTGATGCTCGGCGGGGTGGACGGATTCGCCGTGGTGCGGGAGGTCCGTCTCCGCCACGACCTGCCGATCATCGTGGTCAGCGCCCGGGCGGACACCCACGACATCGTCGGCGCGCTGGAGGCCGGCGCGGACGACTACGTGACCAAGCCGTTCCAGGTCAAGGAGATCACCGCCCGGCTGCGGGCCCTGCGCCGGCGGGCCGGCGCCGGCTCCCGTGCCGGCGCCGGGCAGCCGGGTCCACGGGAGGTGGTGCTCGACCGGTCGGCCGAGGCCCCGCTGGTCCTGTGCGAGGAGCGTGGCACCGTGCACCGCGGGGACCGGCAGCTGCACCTGACGCTCACCGAGTTCCGGCTGCTCTGCGAGCTGGCGGCCGCCCCCGGACGGGTGCTCAGCCGGCAGGACCTGCTGCGCCGGGTGTGGGAGCACGGGTTCTTCGGGGACGAGCGGATCGTCGACGTCCACGTCCGCCGGCTGCGGACCAAGGTGGAGCGCGACGCCGGCGACCCGCGGATCGTCGTCACCGTCCGGGGGCTGGGGTACCGGCTGGACCCGCAGTGAGGTGGGGGCTCCGACCACGGGGCCTGCGGGCGCGGATCGTGCTGGGCTTCGCGGTGGGGGCCCTGCTGGTCTCCGCCGTCCTGGTGGTCACCACGTTCGTGCTCGCCCGCAACTACCTGCTCGACCAGCGGGAGCGCGCGGCGACCCGGCTCGCGTTCGTCGACGCGGCCCAGCTGGCGAGCCGGCTGTCCACGGCCGGGGTGGAGGTCGGTGACGTGCTCGGCGACCTGGTGCCCTCCAGCGGGTCGGACGTCGTCGTCCGCAGCGGCGACGCCTGGTACTCCTCGAGCCTGGACGTCGGCGCCCGCGACGTGCCCACCGCCCTCCAGGAGCTGGTGGCCGGCGGGGCGGCGGGCACCGCGCGGACGGACTCGCCGGCCGGGCCCCGGGTGGTCGTCGGCGTCCACCTGGCCGGCCCGGACGTCGACTTCTACGAGCTCTCGCCGCTCACCGAGCTCGAGCTCTCGCTGCGCACCCTGGCCGGCGTGCTGGGCCTGGGGGCCGCCACCGCCACGGCCGCCGGCGCCGCGTTCGGCGTGTGGGCGAGCCGCCGGGCGGTCCAGCCGCTGGAGCAGGTCGCCGTCGCCGCCACCCGGATCGCCGGCGGCGAGCTGACCACCCGGCTGCCCGGCACCGCGGACCCGGACCTGCTGGCCATCGTCGGCAGCTTCAACAGCATGGTGGACGCGCTCGCCGCCCGGATCGACCGGGACGCCCGCTTCGTGGGCGACGTCAGCCACGAGCTGCGGAGCCCGCTCACCAGCCTGATGACGAGCGTGGAGGTCCTCGGCAGCCGGCGGGAGGAGCTGTCGCCGCGCGGGCGGCGGGCCCTGGAGCTGGTCGAGTCGGAGCTCGACCGGTTCCGGCGGACCCTGGACGACCTGCTGGAGCTGGCCCGCCTGGACGACGCCCCGGACGACGCGCCGGACCCGGTGAGCGTCAGCGCGGTGGTGCGGGAGGTGCTGGCCCGCACCGGCCGCCCGGGCGGGCTGCTGTCCGCGGACCCGGACGCCGACACCGCGGTCCGGGCGGACAAGAACCGGCTGGAGCGGGCGGTGCGCAACCTCCTGGACAACGCCGACCGGCACGCCGGTGGGCCGTGCGCGGTGGAGGTGCTGTGCCGGGACGCGACCGTGGTGGTGCACGTCGACGACGCCGGCCCCGGGGTTCCCGCTGCCGACCGGGAACGGGTCTTCGAGCGGTTCGTCCGCGGCCCGCGCGCGGCTCGCGGCTCCTTGCCGGGTGCCGGCCTCGGGCTCGCGATCGTGGCCGAGTCGGCGGCCCAGCTCGGCGGCGCGGCCTGGTGCTCGGCGAGTCCGCAGGGCGGCGCCCGGTTCAGCCTGGCGCTGCCGCGGGAGACGAGGTGACCGGGCGACGGCCCGCGGCCGCCGTCCTGCTCGCCGCCCAGCTGGCCCTCACGGCGTGCGGCGTGCCGACCGGTGGCGCACCCGAGACGATCCCGGCCACGGAGGTCCCGGCCGCGCTGACCTCCACGAGCCCGCCGGGAGCGCCCACGGACACGGCGCCGCCGGGCCTGGACCAGCCCCGGCTGTTCTTCGTCGGGGCGGAGGAGGTCCTGGTGCCACGGGGGCGGGACGTCGCCGGCGCGACGCTCGCCGACCGGCTGGGGGCGCTGCTCGACGAGCTGGCGGCCGGGCCGACGCCGACCGAGCGCGGGAACCAGCTGGCGACGGCGCTCCCGCTGGACGTCCGGCTGTCGGTCGCGGACCTCAGCGACGGCACGGCGACGCTCGCGATCGCCGGCGACGACGACTCCCCCGGGGGGCGGGACAGCCGGCGCGCGGTGGCGCAGCTGGTGCTGACGGCGACGAGCCTGGCCGGCGTGGAACGGGTGCTGCTCACCCAGGACGGCTCGCCGGTGGAGGCGCCGCTCGCCTCGGGTGAGCTGACCTCCCGACCGTTGACCGCCGCGGACTACGCGGAGTTCCTGACCGCGCCGCCGTCCTGAGCCGGCGGCGGCACCTCCGCGACCGGCACCACCCAGGCCAGTCCGCGCCGCTCCCGGTAGTCGTACAGCTCGTCCCGCGGCGGGAGCGGATGGCCTGCCGGGCAGCGCAGCGTGCCGACCTCACCCACGTACACGGGTCCGGGACGGTGGTCGACGGCACAGCGGCCGGCCCGTTCCACCAGACGGCTGTGGCACCGGGGGCAGTGCAGGTTGTGCACGGACTGGATCCAGACGGTCACCATGGGTCCAGGGTGCCCAGGGCCTGCAGGCGCTGCGCGGCGATCGCACCGCGTGGGGCGATCCGTCACAGGATCGCAAAGGGGCCGGCCCGCTCGAGCCACCGTGGCCGACCGACAGCCCGCCTGCCGACCGTCGAGCGGCGGTCCGGGAGACCGGGTTCGACGGGTGCCGAGACGATCCTCCTGCTGGTCCTCGGCGCCGTCGCCGCGATCATCGCCGTGCACTGGGTGGCCGAGCGGACCGGTCTCCCGGCGGCCGCGCTGCTCACCCTGGTCGGCATCGCGTACGCGCTGCTGCCCGGCCCCAACGTGAGCCTCGACCCGGACCTGGCGCTCACCCTGATCCTGCCGCCGCTGCTGTACAGCGCGGCACTGCACTCCTCGCTGTCGGCGATCCGCCGCAGCCTGCGCACGGTGGTCAGCCTGTCGGTGCTGCTCGTGCTGGTCACCGCGCTGGTGATCGGCGTGGGCTTCGAGCTGTTCGTCGCCGGCGCGACGCTGGCGGCCGGGATCGCGCTGGGCGCCGCGGTGGCACCGCCGGACCCGGTGGCCGCGCTCGCCGTCGGCCGCAAGGTCGGACTGCCGCCCCGGCTGCTCACGCTCATCCAGGGCGAGGGGCTGCTCAACGACGCGACGGCGCTGACCATCCTCACCGTGGCCGTGGCGGCCGCCACCGGCGAGGGCTACTCCACCCCGGACGCCATCGGCGAGTTCGTGATGGCCGCGGTCGGCGGCGTGCTCGCCGGCGTCGCGGTCTCCTACGGCGTCCGGCCGCTCCGCCGGCTGCGCCACGACCCGCTGTCCGCCAACGCGATCTCGCTGGCCACGCCCTTCGTCGCCGGCCTGGTCATCGGGCACAACAACCCGAGCTGGGCGTCCGGCGCCGGCCGGCTGCAGACCGACGCCGTCTGGCGGCTGGTGGACTTCCTGCTCGAGGGGATCGTCTTCCTGCTCATCGGGCAGCAGCTGCCCCAGGTCGTGCGCGGCCTGGGCCAGTACGAGACCTCCACCGTGGTCATCGCGGTGGGCATCACCCTCGCCGGGGTGCTGGTGCTCCGCCCGCTGTGGCTGCTGCTCACCGAGTCCCTCCCCCGCTGGGCGCACAGCCGGCTGGGCGGCAGCGGGGACGGCGGCGGCACCGGCGGCGGCCGGCTCACCGGCCGGGAGATCATCGTCCTCAGCTGGTCGGGCACCCCCGGTGTGATCAGCCTGGCGGCGATCTTCAGCTTGCCGCTGGTCACCGACACCGGCGCGCCGTTCCCGGACCGCGACCTGCTGCTGTTCTGCGCCTTCGTCGCGGTCCTGGTCACCCTGGTCGGCCAGGGGCTGACCTTCGCCCCGCTGGTCCGGGCGCTGGGCTGCCGCGCCGACCAGGCCGACCAGGCCCGGCTGCGCAACGAGGCCCGGATCGCCGCGGCCGAGGCCGGGCTGGCCCGGCTGGACCAGATGCAGGCCGACGAGCACGACGACGTCGACGACCAGGTGCTGGCCGGGCTGCGCGCCCAGCTGGAGACCCGGCTGCGGCGCTACCGGCAGCGGCTGGACGTGCTCAGCACCGCGGCCGACGGCGAGATCCCGCTGTCCCCGCAGTACGAGGCGGCGGTGCGGCTGCGCCGGGCGGTGATCCTCTCGCAGCGGGAGGAGCTGCTGCACCTGCGGGACGTGGGCCGGCTCCCCGACGACGGGCTCCGGGTGCTGGAGCGCGAGCTGGACCACGAGGAGAACCTGCTGCCCAGCGCCCGCTGACGCTCACTTCACCGGCAGCCCGGCGAGCCCGGCGACCAGTCCGAGCGCGGCGCAGACCGCCAGGGTGCGCAGCACCGACCAGCGGAGCCGGAACAGCAGGACCGCGGCCACCAGCGCGATGACCAGGGGCACCGGCCGCAGCGTGGTGAGGTCGGGCAGTTCGAACGACAGGGGGCCGCTGTCGACGGCGACGGTGCCGGAGAAGAGCGTGTGGACGGCGAAGTAGACGCCGAGGTTGGCGATGACGCCGACGACGGCGGCGGTGATGCCGCTCAGCGCCGCCGACAGCGACCGGTTGCCGCGCAGGCGCTCCATGTACGGCGCACCGAGGAACACGAACAGGAAGCTGGGCACGAACGTCACCCAGGTGACCAGCAGCGAGGCCAGCACGGCTGCCGCCCACGGGTCGAGGGCGCCGGGGTTCCGGTAGGCGCCGAGGAAGGCGACGAACTGCACCACCATGATCAGCGGGCCGGGCGTCGTCTCGGCCAGCGCCAGACCGCGGACCATCTCCCGCGGGCCCAGCCAGCCGTGGACCTCGACGGCCTGCTGGGCGACGTAGGCGAGCACGGCGTAGGCGCCGCCGAAGGTGACCACCGCGGCGCCGGAGAAGAACAGGCCCTGCTCGGTGAAGACACTGCCCGCGCCGGTCAGCAGGGCGACCACCGCGACGGGCAGTCCCCAGACGAGCAGCCCGACCAGCAGCACCTTCAGGGTGCGGCCGGCGGTAGGGGCCTCGTGGTGCAGCACGTCGTCGGAGATGACCGGGGGCGGGCCGGCGTCAGGACCGTCGGCGGGCTTCTTGCGCGGCAGCGCGGACGGTCGCCAGCGGCCCAGCGCCCAGCCCGCGATGCCAGCGAGGGCCACCACGATGGGGAAGGGCACGCCGAACAGCGCCAGCGCGGCGAACGACGCCACTGCGAGAACGATCAGGCCCCGGCTGTCGAGCGCCTTCTTCGCCACCCGGATGACGGCCTGCACGACGATCGACAGCACCGCGGCGGCGAGCCCGGTGAACACCGCGGTGATCGCGGTGGTGCTGCCGAAGGCGACGTAGACCGCCGAGAGCGCCAGCAGGGCGACCACGCCAGGCAGGACGAACAGGCCGCCGGCAACCAGACCGCCGCGGGTGCCGTGCAGCAGCCAGCCGACGTAGGTGGCCAGCTGCTGGGCCTCCGGGCCGGGCAGCAGCGTGCAGTAGTTCAGCGCGTGCAGGAACCGGCGCTGGCCGATCCACCGCTTCTCGTCGACGAGGGTGCGCTGCATGACCGCGATCTGGCCGGCCGGTCCCCCGAAGGTCTGCAGCGAGATGAGGAACCAGGCCCGCACCGCCGTGCCGAACGGCACGGTCGTGACGGCGGGACCGGTCGGCGGGGCGTCGCTGCTCACGGGATCTCCCTCGGGCGCGGGGTCAGGCGGGCTCGCGGCCGAGCAGCAGCCGGCGGCGGCGGAACTCGTAGAGGCCGTCGAAGACCGCGGCGGAGACGACGAGGGTCTGCTCGTCGGTCCCGGTCATCGACAGGCCGCGCAGCACGACGTCCAGGCCGGGGGCCTCGGGGGCGTCGAACCGCTCGTCGTCCAGGTCGGCCTCGTGCACGATCTCGGCGATCTGCCACAGCACCGGGTCGGTCAGCTCGTACCGGCGCAGCACGGTCTCGAACGTGCAGTCCCCGCCGGAGTGGCCCAGCTCGACGCCGCGCATGTCGAACGGGGTCGCGTCCGCGGGCACGTCGGCCGGGTCGGCCACGAAGACGAACTCCGCCGCCGGGTCGATGAACCGGCGGATCAGCCAGGCGCAGGCCGCGCGGTCGATGTGCACACCGGCCCGGGTCGCCCACCTCATACCGGGGCCCCCGTGGCGTCCCGGTCGACGGCGGCGGCCAGCTCCCTCAGCACCGCGGCGGCCTCCTCGCGTTCGGCGGGCGGGAAGAAATCGCGCCGGCCGACCGCCCGCCACTCCGCCCGGCACCGCCGGAGCACCCGGGTCCGGCCCGCCGGGTCCCCGGCGAGCGCCTCCCGGCAGTCGACGACGAGGGCGCGGTACTCCTCGGCCCGCGCCGCGGCCATCCCGGCAGCCAGCTCCCGCTCCTGCGCCGCCGTCGCCGGCCGGGCGACCCACAGCCCGGCCGTGCCCGAGGCCTCGGTGACGTCGTCGGCGAGCCACTCCAGCTGCTCCCGGGTCCGGGCGTCGGCCGGCAGCGCCACCACGCCGTCGGCCAGCTGGGCGACCCCCAGACGCTTCAGCCGCCGCCACAGCGTCGTCCGGGGACCGGACGGCTCCCGGGGCAGCCGGTAGGACAGCAGCACCCACTCGCCGGGGGACGCGCTCATCAGGCAATGCAACCACGGTTGCATGGCCCAGTCCAGGGCTCAACTCACCGCGGCGTGCGTCCCGGACGTGCGGGCGCGGTAGGTCAGCGGCCGGCCGGGGCACCCACGGTCAGCCGCAGGGTGACCGGGTCGCCCGGCTCGATCTCCTCGGCCCGGCGGACGGCGTCCTTCACCGGCACGACGTACCGCCCGTCCTTGCGGAACAGCGAGGTCGTCCAGTCGGCGGAGCCGAACCGCGCCCGGACCGGGATCATCCCCCAGCCGTACGTCACCGACCGGGCGAGCGCGTGCAGCCGGGCGCTCTCCTCCTCGGGCACGGTGACGAAGTGGTAGGGCGCCGGGCCCCGCCACTGCCAGACGTCGCCGGTGAACTCCAGGTCCATCCCGTCAGCATGGCCGGGACCGGGCCGTCAGGGGCGGAGCGGCAGGACGACGACCTCGGAGTCCTGGGACGGCGGGTCCTCGTCGAACTGGCTGTCCACCAGCAGCAGCCGCCCGCGGACGACGTCCGCGGTGGTGAGCACCCGCTCCGGGTCGGTGCCGACCTCCGCGAGCAGCGCGGCCGACGTGGCGTCGTCGGCCAGCCGCAGGGAGGCCAGCACGTGCGCCCGGTTCCGCACCGCGACGAGGGTGTCGCCCCGCACGACCAGGCCGTCGGACTGGGTCAGCAGCGCCGAGCCGGTGTCGACCAGGGTCGGCGTGCCGGTCTCCAGGTCGAAGCGCCACAACTGCCCGGCCGTGCTGTGCGCGACGACCAGCGACTCCTCGTCGGGCGCCACCTCGATGCCGTTGAACCCGAACGTGCCCGGCTCCTGGGGCACCGCCGCGGTCGCGTCCGCCCAGAGCGTCGCCGTCCAGTCGCCGTCCTCGCGGGCGATCCGGAAGACCCGCGGGGTCACCGAGTCGGTGACGTAGGCGGCGCCGTCCGGCCCGACGACGACGTCGTTGAGGAACAGCCCGCCGTCGACGGGCATGCGCAGGGCCGCGAGCAGCTGCCCGTCGTCGTCGTAGACCCAGGAGTCGGGCGCGTCGGCGGGCGCGCCCTCCGCCGTGCGGTTGCCGCCACCGGCGACGAAGACGCGGCCGCGGCGGTCGGTGGCGATCCCGATCGCCGTGCGGCGGCCGTCGGCCAGCGCCGCGTCCTCGTCCAGCCACACCTCGGTCGCGGGGTCGTCGACCCGGCCGCGGTGGACCTCGCCGCCCGTGGTCTCGGTGACGTAGAAGGTGCGCCGGTCCGCGGCGATGCCCTCGAACTGCGAGCCGGCCGGATCACCGGACAACGTGAACGAGGCGGGGAGCCCGCCCCCGTCCCGGTCCCCGTCGGCTGCTGCGGCCGGGGTCGGGAGGGACGCGATCAGCGGCGCGAGCAGCAGGACGGCTGCGGCGGCGTGTCGGAGCGGACGGCGCATGAGGTCTCCCCGCGCACTCGGTGGGTCCCTGCCGTCCACACCGTGGCCCGGAGCCCCGGGATCCGCTACTCCCTCGTGCGCGGGTCCAGCACCTGCCGGGAGCGGAAGTCGCCGCGGCCGGTGTCGCCCTTCCAGTCGCCGAAGGACTCCCCGGTCAGCTCCTCCAGCAGCTCGATGTCCGGCAGCAGGGTGCCGAGCACCGCACGCCGCAGCTCCACCGGCATCGACGGCCGCGGCGCCCTCTGCGCGTGCAGCGCGGCCAGCAGCGGCCGGCTGACCTGCCGCCACACCTGCGGCGGCGCGAGCGCACCGGCCGCGGCGCCGACCCGGGCCAGCCGGGCGAGCAGCCGGTAGCGCGGGGTGTCGCCGACGTAGGGCTTCACGTTCTCCGGCGGCACGGTGTGCGCCAGCCCGCGGGCGACGCCGAGGAAGTCGCTGACCCGGTCCAGGGTCTCCCGCGGGGTGTCGACCAGATGTCGGTAGCGCAGCAGGAGCACCCGCTCCGGGGGCACGTGCCGGTGGAGGTCACGCAGCTGCTCGCCGTACCGCCCGAGCCCGCGGTAGTGCCAGAACGGCGCCCAGCCGGCGGCGACCCGGCCCTCCTCGGCGCGCACCGCGGCGGCGAAGTCGGCCTCCGGCTCCAGCCCGTCGGCGCGCAGGTGCACCCAGTTGGACCAGGCTCGGTCGACCGGGTCGCGGACCACGACGATCACCTTCACATCGGGCACGTCGGCGGCCAACCGGGCGTGCGCGGCCCGGTCGTAGAGGTAGAACGGTGTGCTCTCCCCGCGCACCGACCCGGCCGGGGCACCGGCGAACAGGGCCAGGTACTGGTCCCGGCGCCAGATCCACTCCTGTGCGCTGTGCGCGTCACCCGGACCGCGCTGGCTGACGCGGGGCGGCGGGCGGCCGTCGGTCAGGTAGTACTTCGGCTCCTTGACCGGCGACAGGTGCAGCTCGGGGTGGGTGGCCAGCGCCGCGTGCAGCGCCGTCGTCCCGGCCTTGGGTGCTCCCGCGATCACGAAGTGCGGCAGGCTGTCCGTCATCCCTGTCCTCTCGTCGTCCCCGCTCGCCCAGGAGCCGCCCGATGTCCTCCCGCGCCGAACTGCACCGGCTGCGTCCGCCGGCACCCGGCCCGTTCTGGGACGACGCGGAGGTCGTGCTCGAGCCGGAGGACCCGCGGCCGGGCTCCTGGGCGGGCGGACCGTCGGCGCTGCTGGTCGACGGCACCTGGTGGCTGGCCTACCGGCTTCGCCGGCCGGTCGGTGAGGGTCGCGGCTTCGCCAACGTGCTGGCCCGCTCGGACGACGGGGTGCGGTTCACGCCGGTCGCGGCGCTGGGCAGGGACGCGTTCGGCGCGGAGTCGCTGGAGCGGCCGGCCCTGGTGCGCACACCGGAGGGCCGCTGGCGGCTCTACGTCAGCTGCGCCACTCCGGGCACGAAGCACTGGCGGGTCGACCTGCTGGAGGCCGGCACCCCGGAGGGCCTGGCCACCGCCCCGGCCCGCACCGTGCTGCCCGGCAGCGACCTCACCGCGGTCAAGGACCCCGTGATCCGGCACGACGGCAGCCAGTGGCACCTGTGGGCCTCGGTGCACCCGCTCGACGATCCCGACGCCACCGACCGGATGACCACCGAGCACGCCACCAGCGACGACGGCGTCACCTGGACCTGGCGCGGCATCGCGCTGGCCGGGACGCCGGGCAGCTGGGACGCCCGCGGGGTCCGGTTCGCCACCGTGGTGCTGGCCGGCTCGCGGACCTGGGCGCTCTACGACGGGCGGGCCACCGCGGAGGAGAACTGGGAGGAGCGCACCGGGCTCGCGTTTCACGACGGCGAGCTGGGGTTCTCCGCCGCGGCGGGCGGGCCGCTGCTGCAGAGCCCGCACCCACCCTCCGGGCTGCGCTACGCCGACGTCGTCGCCCTGCCCGACGGCGGGGCGCGCTGGTTCTACGAGGCCACCCGCGCCGACGGGGCGCACGAGCTGCGGACGGTCCTGCTGCCCGGGTGAGCCGCGGCTCACACCACCGCCCCCGCGGGTCCGCAGCCGGCCGCGGCGGCGGTGCGCTCGGCGAGCAGCGCGGAGAGCGGCCGCGGGTCGTCCACCGGCTCCCAGCGACCGGCCACCAGGACGTACCCCGGCCCCGGGCAGGTCGAGCCCGTCGGTGGCGTCGCGCGTGATCACGCAGACGTCGCCGTCCCGGGCGCCGACGGAGCCCACGACGGTCGCCCGCGCGGACGCCTACAGGACGGTGGACAGCTGGGACGGGTAGCCGGCGCTGCGGTCCACGCCGGCGTCGACGGGGAGGGTGTCGGTGACCGCGGCGGTGACCGCCGTGAGGACCGGGTGCTGGCGGCGGCGTCGCGGTCGACGTAGCGGACGGTGCCGCCGGAGAGGACGAGCACCCCGGTGGGGGCGCCGGTCAGCGGCAGCAGCGGCGGCACACCCGGGCGGCTGGTGGTGACGGGCGGACAGAGGACGGCGCTGGTCATCGGTGTGCTCCTCGACGGGGCCGGGGACCCGGGGCACGGGTCCGCTCCTGCGGCTGCCGGGCGGCAGCCGCCAGGTCGTCACCCGGGGCACCCCATCGCGGAGGAGGGTTGCCGGCCAGCGAGCCGGGCTGTGCACTGGCACTCGTGACCTGCGGCAGACTCGCAGACCCGCCCGAATGCCGTCAAATCCGATCAACATGATGAGGTATGCATGGCGGGCACGACCGCTGGTGCCTGACCTGCTGCTCGAATCGAGCCGGTGCTCGTCGAACTGGGCGCGACCACCCACCCGGGGCTCCACCTGCTGGCGCGGAGGTGGACGCCCCCGGTTCCGGGACGACTGGCTGGCCGCGGCCCGGCTGCAGGTGGCCGCCGGCGGCACCGTCCGCGCCGGCTGAACGGCATGCGCGGAAGGCCCTGGACACCCGCCGCGCGGGCGCTCAGCATGGACCTGCCCGTGCACCGAGGAACCGCCGTGCAGGAGGTGGCTCGTGGACGACGTCCTTCCCCGACGACGCTCCGGGGGTGGTGACCGTGCAGGCTCGGCCCGGTGAGTGGCTGGTGGTCCACGGGCGCGTGACCGACGCGCCCGAGCGGGTCGGACAGATCGTCGAGGTCCCCCACCCCGACGGCTCGCCGCCCTACGTCGTCCGCTGGGTGGGTGACGAGCACACGTCCGTGGTCTTCCCCGGTCCGGACGCCGGCGTGGTGGCCGAGCAGCCGCACGGCACGTCGTTCCACGGCTCCACCTGACGCGTGCCCGCGCCGCCCGCACGGGGGGGGGATCGGAGCCGTCCATGGGGTCGTTGAGGTCCTCCGCCGTCGTCGCCGCGGTCGACGGCTCGCCCGCCGCCACGGAGGCGGCCCGCGCCGCCGCGCTGGAGGCCGACCGCCGGCAGGCGCGGCTGCGCCTGGTGCACGCCTTCGCCTGGCCCGCCGGGTCGTTGCCCGGCCTCCCCGACGTGGCCGGGGCCCGGGCCGCGGCGCGGCGCTGCGCCGTCGGCGACGTCGAGCGGCTGCGCGGCACGCTCACGCACCTGCTGCCCCCGGGCGCGGTGACCACGGCGGTCGTCGACGGCAGCCCGGAGGACGTGCTGCGCCGCGAGTCGGCCTCCGCCGCGCTGCTCGTCGTGGGTGCCGCGGGGCGCACCTGGGGTTCCGGGCCGGTGCCGGGGTCGGTGGCGGAGTCGGTCGTGGCCACCGCGGGGTGCCCGGTGCTGGTGCACCGCCGTCCGTCGGGTCCGGGGCGGCCGAGCGGGGTGGTCGCGGCGGTGGACGGTGCGGCGGGGACCGGGGACGTGCTGGCCGTCGCGGCCGCCGAGGCGCGGTTGCGCGGGGAGCCGCTGCACGTCGTCCACGCCTGGCGGCAGCTCACCGAGGACGCCGTCCACTGCCTCCGCTGGCGGCTGGACACCGACGTCAGCGCCCGTGCCGAGCGCGCGCTGGTGGAGGACCAGGTCGACGGGGTTCGGCGCGCCCACCCCGGGCTCCAGGTCCGGCTCAGCGTCCTGCCCGACCGGGCCGGCCACCTGCTGGTCCAGCTGGCCGAGGCCGCGGCGCTGCTCGTCGTGGGCCGGACCGCAGGGATGCCCAGCCGGCGCGGCGCCACCGTGCACGCGGCACTGCACCGCACCTCCGTGCCGCTCCTCGCGGTGCCGGTGGCGGCCCCGGTGGTGCCCGAGGCGGACGCGGCACCCCCCGGCGTGCCCGCGCCGGCCCAGCCGGTCGACGAGCGGGACACCCGCCCGGTCGGCTGACGGCGGGTGCACGCGGTGGCGCCGCACGGCGTGCCGGACTGCGACACGCCGGGGCCGGGCCGGCTCACCGGGGCGGGGCGTGTCCGGGCCGGTTGACCGGGCCATTCCGCCGGGCCACGGTGCCGGGTGTCCACTCTCAACGGCGAGGGAGTTCAACCGATGGCGAACAACCGCGGCATTGCCTACAAGGGGCCCGGGAAGGTCGAGGTCGTGGACCTCGAGTACCCGGAGCTGGTGCTCAAGGACGGCCCCGGGGTCAACCCGGCGAACGTGGGGCGGCAGGTACCGCACGGGGCGATCCTCAAGATCGTCACCACCAACATCTGCGGCAGCGACCAGCACATGGTCCGCGGCCGCACCACCGCGCCCGAGGGGATCATCCTGGGCCACGAGATCACCGGTGAGGTGGTGGAGGCCGGGCCGGGCGTGGAGTTCATCAAGGAGGGCGACATCTGCTCGGTGCCGTTCAACATCGCCTGCGGGCGGTGTCGCAACTGCAAGGAGCGGAAGACCGGCATCTGCCTCAACGTCAACCCCGACCGGCCCGGCTCGGCCTACGGGTACGTCGACATGGGCGGCTGGCAGGGTGGCCAGGCCGAGTACGTGATGATCCCCTACGCGGACTGGAACCTGCTGCGGTTCCCCGACCGGGACCAGGCGCTGGCGAAGATCCTGGACCTGACCATGCTGTCGGACATCTTCCCCACCGGTTACCACGGGTGCGTGTCCGCGGGCGTGACCACCGGGTCCACCGTCTACATCGCCGGCGCGGGACCGGTCGGGCTGGCGGCGGCCGCCTCGGCCCAGCTGCTCGGCGCCGCGGTGGTCATCGTCGGCGACCTCAACCAGGACCGGCTCAACCAGGCCCGGTCGTTCGGCTGCGAGACGATCGACGTCTCGCAGGGCGACCCGCAGGACCAGATCGAGCAGATCCTGGGCGAGCCGGAGGTCGACTGCGCCGTCGACGCGGTCGGCTTCGAGGCCCGCGGCCACGGCAAGGACGCGCAGGTCGAGCAGCCGGCCACGGTGCTGAACTCGCTGATGACCGTGACCCGCGCCGGCGGCGCGCTCGGCATCCCGGGGCTGTACGTGACCGGTGACCCGGGTGCCGCCGACGACGCCGCCAAGGTGGGGTCGCTGTCGATCCGGCTCGGCCTCGGCTGGGCCAAGTCGCACAGCTTCACCACCGGCCAGTGCCCGGTCATGAAGTACAACCGCCAGCTGATGATGGCGATCCTGCACGACCGGGTGCAGATCGCGAAGGCGGTCAACGCGACGGTGATCGGCCTGGACGACGCCCCGCGCGGCTACCGGGAGTTCGACCAGGGGGCCTCGCGGAAGTACGTGATCGACCCGCACAACGTGACCGGCAAGGTCGCCGCCTGACCGGTTCACCGGGCTCGGCGCCGCTCTTGCGGGGTTCCTCGTGCTGTTGCGCTCCTGCGGGACCGCAGGAGCGGGAGGACGACCGCAAGAGCGGCACCGGCGGGAACCGGCGCACGCTCACCGCCCCTCCAGCTCGCAGACGTAGGGCCGGTCCGGATGGGCCGTGCACGCCGCGGAGGTGATCCGCCACCCCTGCTGCGTCCGGGTGAGGAAGAACGTGTCGTCGGTCAGCAGCACCTGCGCCTCCCGGTCCCACACCGCGACCGAACGCACCGCCCCCGCACCGATCGGCAGCCCCGGCAGGGCGTCCGGGCAGGGCACGCCCTCGGCCAGCTGGAGGGCCGTCTCGGTGGCCGGCGCCAGCAGGTCGCAGCGATCGGCGGGGTCGCCGTCCGGGTCGGCGAACAGGGCGGCCACCCGCTCGACGTCGGGCAGCTCGCTGCTGGCACAGCCGGCGCCGAGCAGGGCCACCGCCAGACCGGTCACCAGAGCCTCGCCCGCCCGCGTCCGCACCACGTGACCCTCCTGGACCCGCACCCACCCCGACCCGACGATCATGACGGCCGCCACCCGTCGGCGGTGGCCGGACGGGCGCGACCGCGGCGGATCCCCTCTCGCGGGGGAACCGCGGTGTGCGAACGTTCCGGCATGGTCAACGTCCTGTCCATCCAGTCCCACGTGGCCTACGGGCACGCCGGCAACGCCTCCGCGGTCTTCCCGCTGCAGCGGCTGGGCATCGAGGTGTGGCCCGTGCACACCGTGCAGTTCTCCAACCACACCGGCTACGGCGCGTGGCAGGGGCGCGTGTTCGACGGCCCGGCCGTCGAGGAGGTCGTGCAGGGCATCGAGGAGCGCGGGGTGCTGGGCAGCTGCGACGCGGTCCTGTCCGGCTACCTGGGCTCGTCGGACGTCGGGCACGCCGTCGTCGGGTCGGTCGCCCGGGTGCGCGCCGCCAACCCGGACGCCGTCTACTGCTGCGACCCGGTCATCGGCGACATCGGACGCGGGGTCTTCGTCCGGCCCGGGATCCCCGAGCTGATGCGGGACGTCGCCGTCCCGGTGGCCGACGTGGTCACCCCCAACCACTTCGAGCTGGACTACCTCTCCGGGCACCGGACGACGTCGCTGGCGTCGGTGAAGGAGGCGGTGGCCGTCGTCCAGGGGCTCGGCCCGCGGGTGGTGCTGACCACCTCGCTGGTCGCCGACGACACCCCCGAGGACTCGGTCGACCTGCTCGCCTCGGAGGGCGGCCGGCACTTCCGGGTCCGCACCCCCCGGCTGGGGCTGTCGGTGAACGGCGCCGGCGACGCGATCGCCGCGCTGTTCCTGGCGCACTGGCTCGACACCCGGTCGGCCGGCGAGGCCCTCGGGCGGGCCGCGTCGTCGGTCTTCGGCCTGCTCCAGCGCACCGAGGACGCCGGGTCCCGCGAGATCCTGCTGGTCGAGGCCCAGGAGGAGTACGTCTCCCCCACCCGGACCTTCGACGTGAGCGAGGTCTGAGCGTGCCCGGCACCTTCCCGTCCCTCGCCGAGCTCGCCGCCCACGAGGAGGAGCTCCAGCTCACCCGGTTCACCAACGACGACGCGTGGGACCTGGGGACGGCGCTGGTGGCGCGGGCCCGGGAGCGGCAGCTGCCGGTGGCCGTCGACGTCTCCCGCAACGGCCAGCAGCTGTTCCACGCCGCGCTGCCGGGCACGTCGGCGGACAACGACGCGTGGATCCGCCGCAAGGCCGCGGTCGTGGACAGGTTCGGGCACAGCTCGCTCTACGTCGGCCAGCGCTCCCGGGAGGCCGGCACCACGTTCGAGGCGGAGTTCGGGCTGGACCCGGAGCGGTACGCCGCGCACGGCGGCGCCTTCCCGCTGCTGGTGCGCGACGTCGGCGCGGTCGGGGTCGTGGTGGTCTCCGGCCTGCCGCAGGTCGAGGACCACCGGCTGGTCGTCGCCGTCCTGCGCGAGCTGGTCGGCCGGCAACGCACCTGAGCCCCCCGGGGCCGGTGGGCTCCGGGGGGCGGGATCAGGAGGGCTTGGTCGGGTGGGTCAGCTTCTGCATGCCCGACGAGGTGTCGGTGGCCGCCTTCTTGACGGCCCGCTTCTGCTTGATGGTCATGCCGGACTTCTTGGACTGGTGTGCACGTGGCGACTTGTCCATGACGGCTCTCCCTCGTCCGGGACCGGAGAGGTCCCAGGCGGTCGACGCTACGCCTGGCGGCGCCCTGCTCAGCCGGCCGCGGCCGCGAAGGTGTCCGAGCCGACCTGCGCGACCTGCCCGGACCCGGCCGGCCCGCCGACGAAGGCCGCGGTGCTCCACGCCGACGCGTACAGCTCGCCGCCGTCCACGGCGAGCCCGGTCGGCATCGTCACCTGCGACCAGGTGCGCTCGCCGTTGCCGGCGACCCGCACGACCGCGCCGACCGTCGCCGGGTCGAAGCCGGGGGCCGGCTCGCCCTCCGGCGCGCCCTCGAGCAGGTACGAGGCGTAGACCACGCCGTCGCCGTCGACCGCGACGCCGACCAGCGAGGTGAGGCCGTGGTGCACGTCCTGGACGGCTCCGTCCTCGTCGAGCTCGTAGATGCGCGCGGCGCCGGGCGCCTCGGAGCCCAGCGTGCTCACGTAGATCTCGCCGTCCGGTCCCTCGGCCAGGCCGGTCGGCACCGGGTCGCAGCCGACGGTGCCGGGGTTGTTCATCCGCTCCCCGCAGACCGGGACGTCGGCCGGGCCGACCACCGGCGGCACGAAGAAGGTGCTCACCTCGCCGCTGTCCGGATCGACCGACAGGACGGCGTTGGCGCCGGCATCGGCCACCAGCACCCGGTCGCCCTGCGCCAGCACGGCGAACGGGTTGGACAGCGCGTCGACCGGGGCACCGTCGACGAACTGCACCTGGCCGTCGGGGTTCTCGGCGAGCTCGTGGGCGAGCAGGTCGATCGTCTGCAGCACGGTGCCGTCGCCGGGGTCCACGACCAGCAGCGACTCGGTGGCGGCACCCTCGGGCAGCGGCGGGCCGGGCTCGCCCGGCGGCGGTGCGCTGCCGACCGCGATGTACAGGTCGCCGTCGGCGTAGGCCACGCCCTGCGGGTTGAACAGCCCGCTGACCAGGGTCTGCACCTCGCCGGTGCCCGGGTCGACCGACGAGACCTCGCCGACGTCGGACTCGGCGACCACGAACAGCCCGTCCTCGTAGGCGCTGAGCTGGCGCGGGCCGTCGAGCCCGGTCGCCACCGTCGTGACCTGGGCAGCGGCCGCCGTGGCCGGCACCACCGCCAGGGCAGCCGCGCCGGTGAGGGCGACGGCGGTCTTCGTCAAGCGCTTCATCGGGCTCTCCGGGAACGGGTGCAGCGGGGAACGGGCAACGGTGGCGAGGGTCCTCGCGCACTTCTTCCAGGTTCGACGAACCTCCGACGGCAGCTCGACGCCCCCGGACGACGGAGCGCGAGCCGTGGCAGCCGGTGATGAACGACGTGACGGTCCGTGTCCGGTGACGGCGCCTACCCTGGTCCGGTGCCCGAGGAAGCGACGGCGGAGCTCACCGCGGCCCGGCGGGACCTCACCGCGGACTGCAGCCGCTGCGTCGGGCTGTGCTGCGTGGTCCCCGGGTTCACCGCCTCGGCGGACTTCGCCGTCGACAAGCCGGCCGGCACCCCGTGCGTGCACCTGCGGGCTGACGCCCGCTGCGGCATCCACGACGACCTGCGCGGCCGCGGGTTCCCCGGCTGCGTCGTCTTCGACTGCTTCGGGGCAGGACAGCAGCTGACCCAGGTCACCTTCGCCGGCAGCGACCCGCGCACCGACCGGCGCATCGGGCCGGCGTTCGCGGTGATGCGGCAGCTGGCCGAGCTGCGCTGGTACCTCGAGGAGGCCACGGCCCGGCTGCCCGCGGGCCGGCTGCGGCAGGAGGTGACCGACCTCGCCACCCGGTCCCGGGCGCTCGGCGAGGCAGGGCCGGACGAGCTGACCGCCGTCGACGCGGCCGCGCTGCGCGGCGAGGTGGGTGCCCTGCTCGGCCGGGTCAGCGAGACGCTGCGGGCCGACGTCCGCGGCCGGGCCCGCGACCGCCGGAATGCCGACCTGGTCGGCGCCCGGCTGCGCGGGGCGAGCCTGCGGGGAGCGAGCCTGCGCGGCGCCTACCTGATGGGGGCGGACCTGCGGGACGCCGACCTCCGGCAGGCCGACCTGCTCGGCACGGACCTGCGGGGCGCGGACCTGCGCGGCGCCGACCTCGACGGGGCGCTGTTCCTGACCCAGCCGCAACTGGAGGCCGCGCGCGGCGATGCGGCCACCCGGCTCCCGGACTGGCTGCGACGGCCGGCGCGCTGGGACCGCCGCGGCTGATCCCCGCCGGAGCGCCGTCCCGCGCGCCGCGAGAGGATCCGATCATGGCGTACACGGCGGACAGCACCCGCTACGACTCGATGACCTACCGGCGGACCGGCGTCAGCGGCCTGGACCTGCCGGCCGTGAGCCTCGGCCTGTGGCACAACTTCGGGGACGACGTGCCGTTCGACCGGCAGCGGCAGGTCCTGCGGCGGGCGTTCGACCTGGGCGTGACCCACTTCGACCTGGCCAACAACTACGGTCCGCCCTACGGCAGCGCGGAGACCAACTTCGGCCGGCACCTCGCCGACGACTTCCGCCCGTACCGCGACGAGCTGGTCATCTCCTCCAAGGCCGGGTGGGACATGTGGCCCGGGCCCTACGGCCAGGGCGGCGGCTCCCGCAAGTACGTGCTCGCCAGCCTGGACCAGTCGCTGAAGCGACTGGGCCTGGACTACGTGGACATCTTCTACAGCCACCGGCCCGACCCGACCACCCCGCTCGAGGAGACGATGGGGGCGCTGCACACGGCGGTGCAGTCCGGGAAGGCGCTGTACGCGGGCATCTCCTCCTACTCCCCGGAGGTGACGGCGGAGGCCGCGCGCATCCTGGCCGACCTCGGCACGCCACTGCTGATCCACCAGCCCTCGTACTCGATGCTCAACCGCTGGATCGAGACCACCGGCCTGCTGGACACGCTGGAGCGGGTCGGCGCCGGGTGCATCGCCTTCTCGCCGCTGGCCCAGGGGATGCTCACCGACAAGTACCTCGACGGCATCCCCGAGGGCTCCCGCGCCACCCAGGACAAGTCGCTGTCGACCGAGCTGCTCTCCGAGGAGGCGCTCGGGCACATCCGGGCGCTCAACGAGATCGCCCGGTCCCGCGGGCAGAGCCTGGCCCAGCTGGCGCTCGCCTGGGCGCTGCGGGACCAGCGGGTCACCTCGGTGCTCATCGGGGCGAGCAGCGTCCGGCAGCTGGAGCAGAACGTCGGCGCGGTGCGGCGGCTGGACTTCACCGCCGACGAGCTGACCGCCATCGACGAGCACGCCGTCGACACCGGCGTCGACCTGTGGGCCGGCGCCCGCGAGGGCCGCCTCTAGTCCCGCCCCCCGGGGGGGCCATGTTGGCCAACATGGCCGCACGGGGAGGTGCGCCCCCGTCGGGCCGACCGCTCGGCCAGGATGAGCCGATGGACATGAAGCTCGAGCTGGTGCCGATCCCGGTCAGCGACGTGGACCGGGCCAAGACCTTCTACACCGAGCAGCTCGGCTTCGTCGCCGACGTCGACGTGCGGCCGGCGGACGGCGTCCGGGTGGTGCAGCTGACCCCGCCGGGGTCGGCGTGCTCCATCGGGATGGGCACCGGCCTGGCCGCCTACGAGGGGACGCCGGGCTCGGTCCGGGCCCTGCACCTGGTGGTCGCCGACATCGACGCGGCCCGCGCGGAACTGCTGGGCCGCGGTGTCGAGGTCGGTCCGGTCGAGGACGTCGGCGGCGGGGTCAGGTACGCCGGGTTCAGCGACCCGGACGGCAACACCCTCACCCTGCAGGAGATGCCCTGGCGCACCGGGGACCGGTTCTAGGCCGACCCGGGGGGCAGAAGTGGCCACTTCTGCCCCCCGGGGTCAGGGGACGAGCACCAGCTTCCCGTGGGTGTGACCTGCCTGGCCGGCCCGGTGCGCGGCGGCGACGTCGGCCAGCGGGTAGCTGCCGGCGACGACCACCTCCAGCTTCCCCGACTCGGCCAGCCGGGTCAGCTCCAGCCGGGCGGCCGCCCGGATCTCGGTGCCCGGGTCGGCGCCCGGCCCGTTGCCCAGCAGCTTCACCCCGGCCTGCGGCCCGCGGGCGAAGTTCGCGATGGTGGCGATCCGCGCCCGGTCCGGGACCAGGGTCAGCGAGGTGTCCAGCGCCTCGTCGGTGCCCACGGTGTCCACCGCGGCGGTGACCCCCTCCGGGGCCAGCTGCCGCACCCGGTCGGCCAGCCCGTCGCCGTAGCGCACCGGCTCCCCACCGAACCGGCGGACCAGCTCCGCTCCGTCCCCGCCGACGGTGCCGATCACCCGGGCGCCGCGGGAACCGGCGAGCTGCACCAGCATGAGGCCGACGCCCCCGGCGGCGCCGTGCACCAGCACGGTGTCCCCGGTGCCGACCGCGGCGGCGGTGAGCGCGTGCACCGCCGTGACCCCGGCCAGCATGAGCCCGCCGGCCTGCTCCCAGCTGAGCTCGGCGGGCTTGGGGACGACCGAGCCCGCCGGCGCGACGACGTGCGACGCGTACGCCCCGGTCAGCCGGAACCCGATGACCTCGTCGCCGAGCGACAACGGACCGGCCGGACCCTCCGCTCCGTCGCCCACGGCGGCCACCACCCCGGCGGCCTCGAAGCCCAGCCGCATGGGCAGCTTCGCCGGGTCGGTGCCCCACGTGCCGGCGTAGGTCTTCCAGTCGGCGGGGTTGACGCCGGCCGCGCGGACCTCGAGCAGCACCTCCCCCGGCCCCGGGTCGGCCGTCGGCTCCTCGACGACGGAGAGCACCTCGGGGCCACCGAACGCGGTGGCGAGGACGACCTGGCTCACTCCGACGCCGCCCCCGCCGTGGAGCCCTCGCCCTGCTCGCTGCTCGGGCCGCCGATCCACACGGTCTTGGCGTTCATGAACTCGCGCATGCCGAGGTCGGTGAGCTCGCGGCCGTAGCCGCTCTGCTTCACCCCGCCGAAGGGCAGTTCCGGGTAGCTGGTGGTCATCCCGTTGATGAACGCCATGCCGGACTCGATGTCCCGGACGAACCGCGCCCGCTCCTCCTCGTCCTCGCTCCACAGGTTCGAGCCCAGGCCGTAGGGGTGGCTGTTCGCGATCTCGATCGCCTCGTCCAGGCCGTCCACGGTGTACAGCGCCGCGACCGGCCCGAACACCTCCTCGCCGTGCACCCGCATCTCCGGGGTGATCCCGGTGAGCAGCGTCGGCTCGTAGAACCAGCCCGGGCGGTCCGGCCGGCTGCCACCGACCACCACGGTGGCGCCCTTGTCGACGGCGTCCTGCACGTACTCCTCGACGTCGTCGCGGCCGGACTCGGTGGCCAGCGGGCCGACCTGGGTGTCGGGGTCCATCGGGTCGCCGACCGTGAGCGCGCCCAGCTTCTCGGCGAACAGCCGGGTGAACTCCTCGGCGACGTCCCGGTGGACGAAGAAGCGCTTGGCGGCGATGCAGCTCTGCCCGTTGTTCTGGCAGCGCGCGGTCACCGCCACCTCCGCGGCGCGGTCCAGGTGCGCCGAGGGCATGACGATGAACGGGTCGCTGCCGCCGAGCTCCAGGACCGTCGGCTTGAGCGCGTCCCCGGCGACCGACGCCACCGACTGCCCGGCCGGCGCGCTGCCGGTGAGGGTCGCGGCGGCCACCCGGTCGTCGCGCAGCACCCGCTCGACCGTCGACGACCCGATGAGCAGGGTCTGGAACACGTCCTCGGGGAAGCCGGCCCGGCGGAACAGCTCCTCCATGTAGAGGGCCGTCTGCGGCACGTTGCTGGCGTGCTTGAGCAGGCCGACGTTGCCGGCCATCAGCGCGGGGGCGGCGAACCGCATCGCCTGCCAGAGCGGGAAGTTCCACGGCATGATCGCCAGGACGACGCCGAGCGGCTGGTAGGTGACGTAGGCCCGCTCCGCCTTCACCGCGCCGGCCTCCTTCTCCTCCGGCTCGAGGAACGCCGGCCCGTGCTCGGCGTAGTACCGCAGCGCGGTGACGCACTTCGTGGCCTCCGCCTTCGCCGAGGCCAGCGTCTTGCCCATCTCGGTGGTCATGAGCTCGGCGACGGAGGCGACGTCGGCCTCCAGCGCGTCCGCTGCCGCGGTGAGCCACCCGACCCGCTGCTCCACCGTGGTCAGCCGGTAGCTCCGGTACGCGGCGGCCGCGCGGGCGATCCTGTCCTCCAGCGCCTCGTCGGACAGCGGCTCGTAGGTCTTCACCGTCTTCCCGGTGGTCGGGTTGATGGTCGCGATGGCCATGTGGACTCCCGTCGTGCGCTCATCGGGGTGGGCCGGGCGGCGCCGCCTGCATCGTGCACCTGCCCGTCGCCCAGCCGACGAAACCGCAGCGTCGTAGCGTCGGGGGCACACCGGCGCACCACGGTGCCGGGGCGAGGAGGACGCCATGCCCGGGTCCGGCCGCATCCGCAACGCAGACCTCGCCCGCCGGGTGGTGTCGGCCGACGAGGCCGCCGCGGTGATCCGTCCCGGGGACACGGTCGGGATGAGCGGGTCACCGGCGCCGGCTACCCGAAGGCGGTGCCCGAGGCGCTGGGCTGGCACACCCGCTACCTGGAGACGGGCACGATGCAGCCGGCCGCCTGACCCCGGTCAGGACCGCCGGGCGTCGAGCCGCTGCAGCAGCTCGTCGGCCGCCTGCTCGACCTGCGGGTGGTCGTTCTGGCCGGCCCGCTGCTTCGCGGCGATCAGGGCCGCCCGGTTGACCTTCTCGAAGTCGCCGTACGGGAAGCGGTAGCGGGCCTTGGTGGTCTCCCCGGCGTCCTCGTCGACCGCGAGGTACCAGCGGCTCCACTCCTCGCGGCCCTCCTCCTCGATCTCCTCGTTCCGCTCCTCGGTGGACGGCGCCGCCTCCGACCACTCGGTGCTGTCGTCGTAGCGGCCGGCGTCGATCAGCCGCCGGGCGTGCCGGACCCCGGCGTCGTTGACCCGGTAGGTGGGCATGACCCTCCCCTCGCTCAGTGGCTCTCCAGGCTGCCGCGCTGCGCGAGCACGAACAACAGGACCATCGAGGGGACGACGACCACCAGCGCCACCGCCGCGACCATGGTGAGGGCCCACAGCGTCGCCGCCGGCGCGGCCGCCTCGCTGATGGTCGTGTGCGGCACCAGGAGGTAGGGGTACTGCGCCGTCCCCCACCCGGCGATTATCGCCGCGACCGCGAGGACGGCGAGGCCCTGGACCAGCCGCGGCGCCAGCCGCCGCACGAACAGCAGCGCGGCCAGCCCGGACGCCGCCGAGAGCAGCACCAGCGGCAGGCCCCGGGTCAGCAGCGCGTCGAACAGCCAGGGCGAGTCCGCGCGCAGCACGGCGATGCCGGCCAGCGCCACCGCGCCGGTGACGCCCGCGATCACCTGCGACCGGCGCTGGAACCAGATCTCCAGCTCCGCGTCGTCCCGGCGGCGTGCCTCGGCGGTGAGGAAGACGGCTGCGACGAAGGCGCAGGTCAGCACGGCGAGTGTGCCGCCCAGCAGCGAGGTGGGGTTGACCCAGCTGGTGACCGGGTCGCCGTGCCCGTCGGCGGGGACCCGCCCCGAGGCGATGCCCCCGACCACCGTGCCGAGCATGAACGGCGCGAGCACCGAGGAGATGGCGAACGCCGCACCGGTGAGCCGCTGCTGCTCGGTGCGGACCAGCACCTTGCGGAACGCGAAGCCGGCCCCGCGCGCGACGACCCCGAGGGCGGCCAGCCCGAGGGGGATGTACAGGGTCGTCATGATCGCGGCGAACGCGGTGGGGAACCCGGTCCACAGCATCACCAGGCAGAAGATCAACCAGACGTGGTTGGCCTCCCAGACCGGCGCCAGGGACTCGTCGACCAGGTGCCGCGGGCGCCGGCCGCGCCGCGCGCCGCCGGCGGTGAGGTCCCAGAACCCCGCTCCGTAGTCGGCGCCGCCGAGGACGGCGTAGGCCAGCACCCCGGTGAACAGCACGGCGGCCGCGAAGGTGCTCACGGCCGGTCCGCCGTCCGTGCCTTCGACGGGCCGTAGGGCACGTCCGCCTCCCCGCCCGGGTCGCTCTCCGCGTCGGCCTCGGCCGCCCGCCAGCGCTCGCGGAGCAAGCGCAGCACGTAGAACGTGCCGAACGCTATCGCCGCGTACAGGACGACGGTGGCGCCGAAGAACGGCCACAGGTTCCCGGTCGTCGGGGCGGCGTCCGCGGTGCGCAGCAGCCCGACGACGGTCCACGGCTGCCGCCCGACCTCGGTGACCACCCACCCGGCCTCCAGCGCCACCACGGCGGCGACACCGCTGACCGCGGTGCAGGCGAGGAACAGCCGGTTCTCCGGGAGCCGGCGGTGCCGCCACCAGGAGAAGCCGCCCCAGGCGGCCAGCCCGAGCAGGGCGGTGCCGATCGCGACCATCACCTGGAAGGCGAGGTGCACGGTGTTGACCAGCCGGGCCGCCGGCCGCTCGTCGGGCGGGATGGCGTCCAGTCCCTGGATCTCGGTGTCCGGGTCGAACCCGGCCAGGATCGAGGCCATCAGCGGGATCTCGATGCCGTAGCGCACCTCGCCGTCGACGAGGACGCCGCCGAGCACTTCCGGCACCCGGGTGTCGGTCTCCGGCAGCGCGGCGATCATCGCGAACTTGGCCGGCTCGTTCTCGTGCACCTCGCGGGCGGCCACGTCGCCGACGACGACCTGGATCGGGGTCGCGATCGCCGCGACGGCGAACGGGATGGCCAGCCCCAGGCGGTGCAGGCGGTCCCGGCGCCCGCGAAGCATCCCGACCGCGTAGACGCCGGCGATCACGAAACCGGCCACCATGTACGCGGCCAGCAGCATGTGGACCGCCTCGTACCAGAAGGCCTCGGTGAAGAAGACCTCCAGCGGCCGGACGTCGACCACCCGGCCGTCCTCGACGGTGATCCCCGCGGGCATGTTCATCCAGGCGTTGGCGGCCACCACCGAGGAGGTCCCGCCGATGCCGGAGATGACGATCGGCACGCCGCTCCAGAAGTGCGGCCAGGGCCGCATCCGGTTCCAGCCGTAGATGTAGATCGCGACGAAGATCGCCTCGACGAAGAAGAACAGCCCCTCGACGGCGAAGGGGATGCCGAACGCCGCGCCGTAGCGCCCCATGAGCCCGGGCCACAGCAGGCCGAGCTCGAAGGAGAGCACGGTCCCGGACACCGCGCCGACCGCGAAGAGCACGCCGGCGACCAGGGACCAGCGGCGGGCCAGCCGCAGCGCCGTCTCGTCGCCGTGCCGGATCCCCCGGTAGTTGGCGATGAGCATGATCGCCGTGAAGGCGACCCCGAAGGGCACCAGGATGATGTGGAAGCCCAGCGTGAAGGCCATCATCTGGCGCGCGGGCAGCACCTGCGAGGAGTCCGCTGCCAACAGGGGGACGGCGTCGGCCAGTACTCCCATGGCGGCAGTGTGCTCCGGCTCGAGGTTCGCTCGCGCGCTCCCGGGCGCCGGGATCTCGACACGTCGACACGTCGACACGTCGACATGTCGTCGAGGCGTCGAGGCGTCGAGGCGTCGAGGCGTCAAGGCGTCAAGGCGTCAAGGCGTCAAGGCAACAAGGCGTCGAAGCCTCGAGGCAACAAGGCGGCAAGGCGGCAAGGCGTTCTGCCGCCTGCGGCTCAGCCGGGACCGAGCGCGGCCAGGGTGGCGCGCACCTCCGCGGCGGTCGCCGGCTCGACCGGCAGCGAGGCCAGGAGGGTGGGCACCTCCTCCGGGAGCACGCCCTCGGCGAGCAGCACGTCCAGCAGCTGGTCGGCCCGCTCCACGGGGACCGGGAGGGGCAGCCCGGAGGCACGCAGGGCGGCGTCGGCGAGGTACAGCGCGCCGGCCAGGTCGTCGCGGGCGGGGTCGGCGGCCGGGGGCGCGGGCGCCGCGGCCCGGGTGACCGCCTCGGCGGCCCGCACCAGGGACAGCGGCAGCCCCTCGGCCTCGACCTCCACCAGCGGGACGTGCCCCAGCGCGGCCAGCACCAGGTGCTCCGCGTCGATCCGCAGCGGCGCCTCCCACTCCCCCACCCGGACCACCTCGACCAGGTCGCTGCCGTCGTCCCCCAGCTCGTCGAGCAGCTCGGCCCACGCGCCGGCCCGGGAGTCCCGGAACCGGGTGACCGCCTGCACGCAGGTGTCCAGCACGAACGGCTCGAGCACCTCGCGGTCGAACCGCTCGGCGATCAGCGTGCCGTCGGCGGTCACCGTGTTCAGCGCGTCCTGGAAGCTGCCCGGCCGGGCGTCGCCCAGCTCGAGCCGGCCGTCCTCCTCGCCCGACAGCAGCTGTCCCGCGGCGGCGCGGGCGCCGATGGTGATGCCGGTGCCGACCACGCGGCCGCCGCGCCGCAGGTGGTGCGGCTGGTCGGAGAGCCCCACGGCCCACGCGCAGCTCTCGGCGATCAGCGCGGCCGCGCGCTCCCGGAGCACCTCGCGGGTCAGCAGGGCCAGCACGTCCTCGTCGAACACCCCACCACTGTGCCCCCCGGCGGGCCGGACGGCGCCGCACGGCCCGACCCCGGTCCTCACCCAGCGCGCCCGCTCCGCCGGTCATACCTTGCAACGGTCCGCTGCGCCCGCCCGAACTCCTCGGAGATGCCCATGCGCGCCGTTCCCCGCACCGCCCGCCGACCGCTGCGCCGCAGGGCCACGGTCGTCGTCGCGGCCGCCGTCGTCCTCGTGACCCCTCCCGGGGTCGCCGCGGCGGACCCCGCCGGCTCCGGCACCCTGCCGCTGCGCGGGCTGGACCTCGACGCCGCGACGATCCCCGACCTGCAGCAGCGGATGGACGACGGGGACCTGACGGCCGTGGAGCTCACCCAGGCCTACCTGGACCGGATCGACGACCTCAACGACGAGCTCGGCGCCGTGCTGGCCGTCAACCCCGGTGCGCTGGACGCGGCGGCCGCCAGCGACGAGGCGCGGGCGCAGGACGGGGTCCGCGGTCCGCTCGAGGGCATCCCGGTGCTGCTCAAGGACAACGTGGACACCGAGGACATGCCGACCACCGCCGGCTCCCGGGCGCTGCTGGCCAGCGAGCCGGACGACGCGACGATCACCCGGAAGCTGCGCGACGCGGGCGCGGTCATCATCGGCAAGGCCAACCTCTCCGAGTGGGCGAACTTCCGGGGGGCGTCGTCCACCAGCGGGTGGAGCGGCGTCGGCGGCCAGACCGCCAACCCGTACGTCCTCGACCGCAACCCCTGCGGCTCCTCCAGCGGCTCCGGCACCGCCATCGCCGCCGCGCTGGCCCAGGTGGCGATCGGCACCGAGACCGACGGCTCGATCGTCTGCCCCTCCGGCGCGACCGGCCTCGTCGGGCACAAGCCGACCCTGGGGCTGGTCAGCCGGGACGGCATCGTGCCGATCTCGGCCGAGCAGGACACCGCCGGCCCGATGGCCAGGCACGCGATCGACGCCGCGATCGTGCTGGCGGTCGTGGCCGGCACCGACGAGGCCGACGCCGCCACCGGTGAGATCCCCGCCGACCTCGGCGACCTCACCGACCTCGACCTGGACGCCCTGCAGGGCGCCCGGATCGGGGTCTGGACGCTGACCCCGGAGCAGTCCACCACGGTGGACGACGCCACGGAGGCGGTGTTCGCGGCGGCGGTCAAGCAGGTCGAGGCCGCCGGCGCCACGACGGTGCCGGTGCAGCTCGGCTACCAGGCGGAGATCGGCGCCGGGGAGACCCCGGCCCTGCTGGCGGAGTTCAAGCGGGACCTGAACGCCTACCTCGCCGCCACGCCCGGTGACCACCCGGCCGACATCGCCGGCCTCATCGAGTTCAACGCGCAGGACCCGGTGGAGCTGGCCTACTTCGGGCAGGAGCTGCTCGAGCAGGCGCAGGCCGCGACCGTCCCGGCGGAGGACCCGGCGATCCAGCAGACCCGGGACCGCATCAGGCAGCTCGCCCGCGCCTCGATCGACGAGGTGCTGGCCCAGGGGCCGGGCACCGAGGACGACCTCGACGCGATCGTGGGGCTGACCAACACCCACGGCTGGCAGACGAAGTACAAGAACCAGGACGGGCAGGGGGACGCGTTCGAGTACAGCACCTCGGGCCCGGCCGCGGTGGCCGGCTACCCGAACGTGACGGTGCCGGCCGGGTTCTCCGGGCCGCAGGAGGCGCTGCCGATCGGCGTCTCGTTCTTCGGGACCCGGTGGGCCGACGCGGCGCTGCTGGACATCGCCGCGGACTTCGAGGACCAGGCCGCCGCCCGCGAGGCGCCGGGCTTCCTGCCGACCGTCGGCGCCGACCCCCAGCCGGACAACCCGGAGCCGGGCACCTGACACCCGGCTCGACGGGCGGGGAAGGGTGGTCCTTCAGCCGAGGGAGCCGGCCAGCACCGCCTGCATCGTGGCGCGCGCCCCGCGGCTGCGCAGCGCGTCCAGCGCGGCCAGGTAGGGGCGGGTGAAGCGGGGGTCGTCGGCGAGGTCGCCGAACAGCTCCCGGTCGGCCACGAACGCCAGCGGGTCGGCCCGCTGCCGGCGTGCCGCGGCCCGGAGGGCGTCCGCGCGGGGGTCCACCAGGTCCAGCGGTCGGCCGGCGTCGTCCCGCCCCTCGACGCAGCGGGTCCACGCCGCCACCACCAGGGCCGACCTGCGGACGTCGCGCCCGGCGGCGAGGCGGTCCCGGACGACGGGCAGCAGGAACCGCGGGACGCGCACCGAGCCGTCGGCCCGCAGGCGGTGCAGGGTGTCCTCCACCGCCGGGTTCCCGAACCGGGCGATCAGCTCCACCTGGTAGCGCGCCAGGTCGGTGCCCGGCACCGGCGGCACCGTGGGCCGGGCCTCCTGTTCCATCCAGTCGGCCAGGAAGGCCCGCAGCAGCTCGTCCCGGCAGGCCTCGTGGGCGAAGGTCAGGCCGGTGAGGCTGCCGAGCTGGCCGAGCACCTGGTGGCCGGCGTTGAGCAGGCGCAGCTTCATCTGCTCGTAGGGCGCGACGTCGTCCACCAGCTGCACCCCGACCTCCTCCAGCGGCGGGCGGCCGCACCGGAAGTCGTCCTCCAGGACCCACTGCGCCCACGGCTCGCACCGCACCGGCCAGCCGTCGTCGA
The DNA here is from genome assembly GCF_041028325.1 of Modestobacter sp. I12A-02662. Taxonomy (NCBI): domain Bacteria; kingdom Bacillati; phylum Actinomycetota; class Actinomycetes; order Geodermatophilales; family Geodermatophilaceae; genus Modestobacter; species Modestobacter sp. I12A-02662. The sequence goes on from NZ_JABGDE010000013.1 coordinate 91,925, forward strand.
CGCCGAACCGGCCGGCCACCTCCTCCCGGACCGCGGCGGTGGTCGCCGGGGTGATCCGGTCGACCATCGAGTTCGGGAACGGCACCTGCTCGTCGACCCAGGCGGCGAGCCCGGCGTCCAGCGCCGAGGCGAAGCCGGTCACCGACCGCCGGGCGATGTCCCCGTTGCCGGTCATGTTGTCGCAGGAGACCACGGCGAACGGCGGCTGCCCGCGCTCGCGGCGGCGGGCCAGGGCGGCGGTCACCAGCCCGAGCGCCGTGGCCGGGGCGACGGCCTCGGCCGGGTCGACGGCCGGCGGGACCTCGTACCCGCTCGCGGTGACCGTCATCGACACGATCCGGGTCGCCGGGTCGGCCATCCGGGCGACCACCGCGGCCGGGTCGTCCGGGGCGAACAGGTACTCGACCAGCGAGCCGACCACCCGCGCGTCCAGGCGCCCGTCGGGATGGGCGAGGACGAGCGTGTACAGCCCGTCCTGCGCGGTGAGGACGTCGGCCAGGGGACGGTCCCCGCGCAGCACGCCGACCCCGCAGATCCCCCAGTCCAGCGCCCGGCCGCGCTCCATCAGCCGGTCCAGGTACATCGCCTGGTGGGCACGGTGGAACCCGCCCACCCCCAGGTGCACGATGCCCGTGCGCACCGCGGCCCGGTCGTAGGAGGGCACGTCCACCGCCCCCCGCAGCGAGGACAGCGTGCTCGCGTCCAACCGGGTCATCCGCCCCGGTTGCCCCCACGGACGACCGCGGGAAACCTGCGCGTCGTCCCAGCAGCGCGGTGCGCAGCTCGTCGGCGTCGGCGCGCACCTGGGCGAGCACCGGGGTGATGTCGGCGTCCCGCAGCTGCCCGCAGCTGACCGCCTCCATCGGCATCTCCGCGTGGACGGGGTCGACGATCCGGCCGGCGACCTCGAACGCCGTGCGCAGCAGCGCACCGGGGAACGAGGACTGGACCTCGACCTGCTTCAGCGGCGTGATCATCCCCGGCGGGAAGCCCCACTGCTCCAGCGCGACCGCCGTCAGCCGCAGCGCCGAGATGCCGTAGTGCCGCACCCCGGCGTGGCGACCAGCCGGAGGGTCCAGCGCCGGTCCGACGGCGCGGGGACGGCGGTGATCGCGCACTCGAGCAGCTCCCCGCTGGCGCACCGCACCGGCAGCGTCATGCGCGCCACGCGCTCACGGCGCAGCAGGAGCCGCAGCTCGCTGGCGGGCAACGAGATCAGCAGCTGGGTGAGCGGCAGTGCGCGCAGGTCCTCGATCGCGTGGCCGAGCAGCTGCACCGCCACGTGGTTGGTCCAGCTGATGTGCGGGGCGCCGGCCAGCGACTCGACGACCATGACCGCCAGGGAGTCGCTGACCGTGACGCCGTGGAGGACCGTGGCCACCAGCTCGGGCGGCACCTGTTCACCGCTGGTCGCAGTGGACCTCGTGGGCACGCCCTTCCTCCTGGTCGACTCGGGGCGCCGAGAGCGCGCCCCGGGGGGAGACGTCGACCGGGGGCCGGGGTCGCTGGAGCCGGACGGGCCCGGCGTCCCCCGTTCGAGGCGGGTGACGCGCCCGCCCGACACGCTGCGCGACGATGCGGCCCCTGGAGTTACCCGGCAGTAGCTCGTGTGGGATGTTCGACACCACCACGTCGGAGACGGCGGAGCTGCCGCCGGGAATGAGGTCCCATGCGCTTGCACCTGTCGCCGGAGGACCACGCCTTCCGGGACGAGATGCGCACCTTCTTCACCACCGCGGTGCCGCAGTCGATCCGGGACGCGGTGGCCGCGCGCCGCGAGCTGACCAGGGAGCAGTTCGTCGAGACCCAGCAGGTCCTCAACGCCGCGGGGCTGGCCGTGCCGCACTGGCCGGTCGAGTGGGGTGGCCGGGCCTGGACGCCGCTGCAGCGCCACATCTGGCACGAGGAGATGATGGCCGCCTGCGTGCCACCGCCGCTGGCGTTCAACACCACCATGGTGGGCCCGGTGATCGCCACCTTCGGGTCGCAGGAGCAGAAGGAGCGCTTCCTCCCGCCCACGGCGAACCTCGACATCTGGTGGTGCCAGGGCTTCTCCGAGCCCGACGCCGGCTCGGACCTGGCGTCGCTGCGCACCACCGCCGTCCGGGACGGCGACGACTGGGTGGTCAACGGCCAGAAGACCTGGACGACGCTCGGCCAGCACGCCGACTGGATCTTCTGCCTGGTGCGCACCGACCCCGCCGCGCCCAAACGGCAGCGCGGCATCTCCTTCCTGCTCTTCCCGATGGACTCCCCCGGCGTCACCCTGCGCCCGATCGAGCTGATCGACGGCGGGCACGAGGTCAACGAGGTCTTCTTCGAGGACGTCCGGGTCCCGGCCGGGAACCTGGTCGGCGAGGAGAACCGCGGCTGGGACTACGCGAAGTTCCTGCTCGGCAACGAGCGGGTCGGCGTCGCGCCGGTCGCCTCGACCAAGCGGCTGCTCGCCCAGGCCAAGGAGCACGCCCGTGGGCTGGAGGTCGGCGGCCGGCCGCTGGCCGAGGACCCGCTGATGGCCGCGCGGATCGCGGAGCTGGAGAACGAGCTGCTGGCGCTGGAGCTGACCGCGATCCGGGTGGTCGCCAACTCCGCCGACGGCCGGCCGCACCCGGCCTCGTCGGTGCTCAAGCTGCGCGGCACCGAGCTGCAGCAGGCGGTCACCGAGCTGGTCGTGGACATCGCCGGGCCGGCCGCGGTCGCCTCCTCCGCCGAGGGCGACTCGACCGTCCCCGAGTGGGCGCGGCTCGCCACACCGGCCTACCTGAACTTCCGCAAGGCCTCCATCTACGGCGGCTCGAACGAAGTGCAGCGGCAGATCATCGCCGGCTCGATCCTGGGGTTGTGAGGTAACCGTGGAGTTCAGCTACGACAACGAGCAGGTCGCCCTCCGGGAGGCCGTGCACGGTCTCCTCACCCGGGCCTACGGCGGCGACCAGCGTCGCGCGGTCACCGCCAAGGACCCCGGCTTCGACGAGGACACCTGGGGCCGGCTGGCCGAGATGGGCGTCCTCGGGCTGCCCTTCGCCGAGGCCGACGGGGGCATGGGCGCGGGACCGGTCGAGGTGTCGATCGTCGCCGAGGAGGTCGGTCGGGTGCTGGCGCCCGAGCCGTTCGTGGCGGCCGTCGTCCTGGCCGGCGGGCTGGTGTCCGACGTCGGCACCGCCGCCCAGCGCAGCGAGGTGCTCGGCGCCCTCGCCGAGGGCACGCTCGTCCCGGCGTTCGCGCACCAGGAGCCGGGGTCGCGCTGGGAGCCGACGGCCCGGTCGGTCACCGCGACGGCGGACGGCGACGGGTGGCGGCTGACCGGGGTCAAGGAGCCCGTGCCGCACGGTGCGCGCGCCGACCTGCTGGTGGTCAGCGCCGCCGTCGAGGGCGCCACCCGGCTCTTCCTGGTCCGGGCCGACTCCGCGGGGCTGACCCGCACCGGCTACCGCACGCACGACGGCACCCGCGCGGCGAAGGTGGAGTTCGACGGCACCCCGGCCGAGCTCCTCGGCGCGGGGGACGCGGACCGCGCCGCGGCGGTCGAGAAGGCGCAGGCCCGCGCCCGGGTCGCCTACGCCCACGAGGCGCTGGGCGCGATGGAGACGGCGCTGACCACGACGGCGGAGTACCTCAGGACCCGCAAGCAGTTCGGGGTGACGCTGAACAAGTTCCAGGCCCTGACCTTCCGGGCCGCGGACATGTACGTGTCACTCGAGCTGGCGCGCAGCACGGTGCTGTGGGCGACGCTCGTGGTCGACGCCGACGGCGACGTGGTCGCCGCCGCCGACCGCGCCCGGCTGCAGGTCAGCCGCGCGAGCCGGCACCTGGGCAAGGAGGCGATCCAGCTGCACGGCGGGATCGGCATGACCGCCGAGTACAAGATCGGCCACTACACCAGCCGGCTCACCGCGATCGACCACCTGCTCGGTGACGGGGACTGGGCGCTGGCCCGGCTGGCCGCCACGGTCGGCGACCACGAGACGGTCGACCCGCTGAGCTAGCAACGGGTGGCCCCCCGCGAGGGGGGCCACCCGTTCCTCAGGCCTCGTGCCTGCCGCGCCGCTCGGCCGGCTCGTTCTGCCTCGTCGTCGACGGGGTGACGATCCAGGCCAGCAGGTCGGAGACGTGCGGGCGGGGGTCCGGCGGCGCGGGACGGCGCGGCTGCCGGTGTGGGACGTGCTCGACGGCCTTGTGCTTGCGGGCGTCCTCGCACCGGGTGTGCATGAGGTACTCCCCCACGGTGACCGAGCTGGGCCGGCGGCCACGGGCGGCGACGTCGTGCCGCGCCTCCCACTCGGCCATCAGCTTCTCTGCTTCGGAGAACGACACCGGCCCGGCGTTCCCCTCGGTCGTCGGACGGGCTGGTCCTCCAGGGCCAGGAGCGGTCATTGCTCCTCCTTTGAACGGGCGTGCCACCTCCCATGGTGATCCGACCCGGCCCGTGGGGGCAAGGCCGCTGGTCCGCGGAGCGGTACGTCCTCGGCCCCGCGGGGAATGCCCTGAGCCGGGCGGCGGTTCCATGAGACAGTAGTTGCACTCTCAACCACCTGGAGGACGAGATGCAGTTCGGGGTCTTCACGGTCAGTGACATCACGACCGACCCGACGACCGGCCGCACGCCCAGCGAGGGCGAGCGGATCAAGGCCGTCCTCACCATCGCGAAGAAGGCCGAGGAGGTCGGGCTGGACGTCTTCGCCCTCGGCGAGCACCACAACCCGCCCTTCTTCTCCTCCTCCCCCACCACCACGCTCGCCTACGTCGCGGCGCAGACCAGCACGCTGCAGCTGTCGACGGCCACGACGCTGATCACCACCAACGACCCGGTGAAGATCGCCGAGGACTACGCGATGCTGCAGCACCTGGCCGGCGGCCGGGTGGACCTGATGATGGGGCGGGGCAACACCGGCCCGGTCTACCCGTGGTTCGGCAAGGACATCCGCGACGGGATCCCGCTGGCGGTGGAGAACTACCAGCTGCTGCGCCGGCTGTGGCGCGAGGACGTCGTCAACTGGGAGGGGCAGTACCGCACGCCGCTGCAGGGCTTCACCTCCACGCCGCGGCCGCTGGACGGCGTCCCCCCGTTCGTCTGGCACGGCTCGATCCGCAGCCCGCAGATCGCCGAGCAGGCCGCCTACTACGGCGACGGCTTCTTCCACAACCACATCTTCTGGCCCAAGGAGCACACCCAGCGGATGGTCGAGTTCTACCGCCGCCGGTTCGAGCACTACGGCCACGGCGCCGCCGACCAGGCGATCGTCGGCCTGGGCGGGCAGGTGTTCATGCGGAAGAACTCGCAGGACGCGGTGCGGGAGTTCCGCCCCTACTTCGACAACGCCCCCGTCTACGGCCACGGCCCGTCGCTGGAGGACTTCAGCCGGGAGACCCCGCTGACCGTCGGCTCCCCGCAGCAGGTCATCGAGCGGACCCTCGGCTTCCGCGACTACGTCGGGGACTACCAGCGCCAGCTGTTCCTCATCGACCACGCCGGCCTGCCGCTGAAGACGGTGCTGGAGCAGCTGGACGTCCTGGGCGAGGAGGTCGTCCCGGTGCTGCGGCGGGAGTTCGCCGCGCTCAAGCCCGCGCACGTGCCCGACGCGCCCACCCACGCCTCGCTCGTCGCGGCGGCCGGCGGCACGAAGGACAGCACCGTCCACGCCGCGGCCGACTCTGTGACCGGGCAGGCCGGGCGCACCGTCGAGGAGGTCCAGGCATGACCACCCGCACCCTCGCCGTCGTCAGCGCCGGGCTGAGCACCCCCAGCTCCACCCGGCTGCTGGCCGACCGGCTCGCCGAGGCCACGGTCGCGGCGCTGCGCGCCCGCGGCGAGGACGCGACCGTGGAGGTCGTCGAGCTGCGCGGGCACGCCCGCGACCTGGCCGACCACCTGACCACCGGCTTCGCCAACGAGTCGCTGCGGGCCTCGATCGACACCGTGACCGGCGCGGACGCGGTGATCGCGGTGACCCCGGTGTTCTCGGCGTCCTACAGCGGGCTGTTCAAGACGTTCTTCGACGTCCTGGACAAGGACGCGCTGGTCGGCCGGCCGGTGCTGCTCGGCGCCACCGCCGGGACACCGCGGCACTCGCTGGCCGTGGAGTACGCGATGCGGCCGCTGTTCGCCTACCTGCGGGCCGTGCCGACGCCGACCGGCGTCTTCGCCGCCGGCGAGGACTGGGCCGGCGGCGGCACCGACGCGGCGCTGGCCGGCCGGATCGAGCGCGCCGCCGGCGAGCTCGCCGACCTCGTCACGGCCCGGCCGGTGGCCACCGGACCGGTCGACCCGTTCGCCGACCCGGTGACCTCCTTCGAGGACCTGCTCCGCGGCAGCTGAGCCGCCCCGCCGATGGCCCCCTCCCCCGCCCGGGAGGGGGCCATCGGCGTGTCCGGGGAGAAACTGCGGACGGGGTGAACCCGGCGGGCCCGCGTTCCGTACGTCCAGGTACGCACCCCGTCCCCTTGGAGGCACCGTGGTCGCGCCCCCGCGCCGATCTCGCTGGCTCGCCGCATCCGCCGCGCTGGCGATCGGCCTCGCCCTCGCCGGCTGCGGTGGCGAGGACGTCCCCGACGCCGCGGCCGACGCCGCCTCCTCCCTCGCCGACGTCGCGTCCTCGGCCGCCGAGCACGCGACCGGGTCGCACGCCGCACCGTCCAGCACCGCGGCGGACGCCGCCCCGGGACCGCTGCCCGGTGACACGGCCGGGACCCCGGTCACCGCGACGGAGTCCGACTTCGCGATCAGCCTGTCGATCAGCACGCTCCCGCCCGGCACGTACACCTTCACCGTGGAGAACACCGGCAAGGCCCCGCACTCGCTGGCCATCGCCGGACCCGGCCTCGCCATGACGGAGTCCGAGACCGTCCGGGGCGGCGGGACCACCACGATGACCGTGACCCTGCAGAGCGGTGAGTACGAGGTCTGGTGCCCGATCGGCGACCACCGGGCCATGGGGATGGAGACCACGATGACGGTGGGCTGACCGTGGCCGCGGCGCCCCGGCAGGCACCAGACTCCTCGTGCACGGGGGCGAGGAGGGGGCGTGACGAGCCGGGACGAGCACCTGGTGCGGGCGCTGTACGCCGAGCACGCGGCCGCGCTGTGGTCCTTCGTCGTCCCACTGGTGGACGGTGACCGGGCCCGGGCGCAGGACGTCGTGCAGGAGACGATGCTGCGCGCCTGGCGCCGGCCGGAGGTGCTCGGTCAGGCGCGCGGCTCGGTCCGGCCCTGGCTGTTCACCGTCGCCCGCCACCTGGTGATCGACGAGTGGCGGCGGCACCGCACCGACCGCGACGTCCCCCTGGACGCCGGTGCCGAGGTCGGTGCGGACGACGGCACCGACGCCGTGCTGGACAGCTGGATCGTCGGCGACGCGCTGGCCCGGCTCAGCCCGCAGCACCGGGCGGTGATCGAGCAGTGCTACTTCCAGGGCAGGACGACGGCCGACGCGGCGGCGGTGCTCGGGATCCCGGAGGGCACCGTGAAGTCCCGGGCCCACTACGCGCTGCGCGCGCTGCGCGTGGCCCTGCAGGAGATGGGGGTGACCGCGTGACCGGCGGACCGGACCCGTTCGAGCGCGAGGACGCCGCCTACGTGCTGGGCGCGCTGGGCGCCGAGGACCGGGCCGAGTTCGAGGACCACCTGCGGACCTGCACCCGCTGTGCCGCGTCGGTCGGCGAGCTCGCACCGCTCGCCGGGCTGCTGGCCCGGCTGCCCGGTCCGCCGCCGTCCGCCCTCGAACCCCCGCCGGACACCCTGCTCGCCGGGCTGCTCGCGGCGGTGCGCCGCGACCGTGCCCGCCGCCGCGCCGGGGTCGCGGCGGCCGGGGTGGCCGCCGCGGCAGCCCTCGTCGCGGGCACCGTGGTGGTGACCGGGCAGCTGCGGCCGCCGAGCGGGCCGGCACCGACCGCTCCCGCGCCGACCGCTCCCGCTCCGACCGCTCCCGCTCCGACCGCTCCCGCTCCGACCGCTTCCGCTCCGGCGACGGAGCCGGCCGGGGTGCCGGTCGCCCTCGTGGGCGCTCCCGACGTGCCGGTGGACGGCGACCTGCGGCTGGAGGACGTCGCCTGGGGCACCCGGATCACCATCGTCTGCCGGTACGACGGCCCGGCAGCGGCGCCGGAGGAGCCGGGCGGCGTCCTCCAGCTGGTCGTCTACCCGGCCGGGAACGGTGATCCGCAGAGCGTCGCGCGCTGGCTGACGCTGCCCGGCCGCGATGCCCGGGTCACCGGCGCGACAGACCTCGATCCGGACCAGATCGCCGAGGTGCGGCTGCTCGACGGCGCCGGCGCGGTGCTGCTGCAGGGCCAGCCGTGACCCGGGCGCGGATCGCGGGTAGGGGCCGCCGGTGACGACCTCCTCCGGTCCGCCCGCCCAGGGCATGGCCGACGCCGGGCGCGACGAGGTGGGCCGGCTGGTCCTCGGTGCCTGGGACGCCTTCCTCGAGCAGGCGGCCGCGGTCGACCTGGCCCGCGCCACCCGGCTGCGCGGATGGCGCGCGCACGAGGTGTGCGTCCACCTCGGCGTGTGGCCCGACCACGCGGCGCTGGCCGACCTGACCGCCGTCGCCCGGGCCGGCGGTCACGGCGTCCCGGCGGACCCCGACGCGGTGAACGCCCGGGTCACCGCGGCCCACCGGAACGCCTCGCGGGACGAGGTGCTCGCCGCGCTGCGCCGCGCCCGGGCAGCCACCGAGCGGTACCTGGCCGACGAGCCGGCCTGGGTCGACACCGCACCGACCGTCTCCACCGTCGGCCGGCTGCCGATGCTCAGCGTCGTGCTCGGCCAGGCCTACGAACTGGCCGTGCACGGCCTGGACCTGGTCTCCACCGGAGCCGCTCCGCCGCCGCCGGAGGTCCTCGGCGCGGGGCTGGCCGCCCTCGCCGACGTGACCGGTGCGCTCGCCGCGGCGAGCGGGATCGCGGGCGGGGCGACGCTGGCCACCCCGGCGGGCGGCTGGCGGTTCGCTGCGGCGGACGGCGGGTGGACCGTGGACGCCGTCGCGCCGGGTGCCGCGGCCGGTCCGGCGGTGGAGGCCCCGGCCGACCTGCTGCTCGATGCGGCGTCCGGCCGGGCCAACCCGGTGGTCGCGCTCGCCCGCCGCCAGTTGCAGGTGCAGGGCCTGCCCGGGCTGATGGCGCTGACGCCGATCGTGCAGGCCGCGCCGGGGATCCCGGGGGGACCGATCCTGCAGCTCGCGGCCCGCACCCTCAGCGGCGCCGGCGGCCTGCTCAGCACCGCCGGTGGCCTGCTGGGCCGGCGGCGCCGCGGCTGACCCCTGAGGCCTCGACGCTGGCCCGAGGCGCCGCCCTCCCCGGCCCTCCGCCGGTCACCCACCGGCGTAGGCGACCGCCTCGATCTCGATCTTGATCTCCGGGAACACCAACCGGTCGATGACGAGCAGCGTGTTCGGCGACAGCTCCCTGCCAACCAAACTCTCCAGTCATCCGAGCAATCCCGATACGAGCGGGTGCCGCGTGTTGATCGACGGGTCAGCGCTTGCTCGAGCGGGTGGGCAGATGAGCGTCACCGCGCGCTCGGCACCAGCCGTCGGGCAGCGCCCTCGATGTCGGCCTCAGAGACAAGGACGTGCAGTGCGGCATCCCCGAGTGGGATGAAGCTGTCGGCGCTGGTCACCCGGGCCATCCGGCCGGCGAACCCGGCGTCGACGAGGCCGGCGAGGACGCCCTCGGCGACCCCGCCGGACCGGCGGGTCTCGTCGACGACGAGCACCCGGCCGGTCGCCTCCGCCTCGCGCAGCAGGTCCTCCATCGGGAGGGGGGCGAGCCAACGCAGGTCCACCACGCGGCAACGGATGCCCTCCGCCTCGAGTCGCGCCGCGACACGCAGGCTCATGTAGAGGCCGTTGGCCCAGCTGACGAGCGTGAGGTCGCCGCCGTCGCCGTGGGTCCGCGCCCGGCCGATCGGCACGTGCAGGTCCGGCCAGCGCTCCGGTGCCGGGTAGGGCGCCGTCCAGCCCTGGTCGCCCTCCTCGTGCAGGTCACGCGTGTGGTAGAGCGCAATCGGTTCCAGGAAGGCGCAGACCGCGCCGTCCACCGCCGCGGCGGCCGCGCAGCTGCGGAGCATCGCGGCGGCGTCGTCCGGCCGCCCCGGGGAGGCGATCACCAGCCCCGGGACGTCGCGCAGCACGGCGACGGAGTCGTCGTTGTGGAAGTGCCCGCCGAAGCCCTTCTGGTACCCATATCCGGCGATGCGGACGACCATCGGGTTGCGGTACTGGCCGTTGGAGAAGAACTGCAGCGTCGCGGCCTCACCGCGCAGCTGGTCCTCGGCGTTGTGCAGGTACGCCAGGTACTGGATCTCCGGGATCGGCAGCAGCCCCGAGATCCCGGCGCCCAGACCGAGCCCCAGCACGGTTTGCTCGTCGAGGAGTGTGTCGAACACCCGGGCGGAGCCGGCCCTGCGCATCAGCCCGCGCGTCACCCCGTACACGCCGCCCTTTCCGGCGACGTCCTCGCCGAACACCATCGCTCCCCGGTGAAGCGCCAGGACGTCGAGCAGCGCACGGTTCAGCGACTGAGCCAGGGTGAGCGCAGGTTCGTGTTCGGGCAGGGTGGCCCCGAAGACCTGCGCCCGGCGTTCGGGCGGAGCGGCCGCGACGGCGATGCGGGCGACCTCGTCCGGCGTGGCCGGAGCCAGCGGCGCGATCACCTCCGCAGCCGACCTCAGCGGGCGGAGGTCGCAGACCTCCTCGGCGAGCGACAGCACCCGGGCGCGCACGGCCTCGTACCGGTCGAGCACCTCCCTCGCGCTCAGCACCCCGGAGTCGACGAGGAGCCGGGCCGTGCCCAGGAGCGGATCGCGCCGCAGGTCGGCGGCGATCTCCTCGGGAGGGCGGTAGGCGGTCTCGACGTCCGAGCCCGCGTGCCCCATCAGGCGCACGGTGCGCAGGTGGAGGAAGGCCGGGCGACGGTGCCGCCGGACCCAGTCCGCCGCCCGCCGGGAGGTCTCCACCGCGTCGGCGAGGTCGCTGCCGTCCGCGGCGAAGTACTCGAGGCCCGGCCGACCGCCGTAGGCGTGCGCCACCCAGCCGCTGGGGGTGGGGACGCTGATGCCGATGCCGTTGTCCTCGCACACCAGGAGGAGCGGCATCGGCAGGCCCCGGAACGCGACCTGGATGGCGGCGTTGATGGCTCCGGCAGCGGTCGAGTGGTTGGCGGAGGCGTCACCGAAGCTGCACACGGTGACGGCGTCGCGGGGCCATGCGCACTCGAGGCCGAGCTTGCGGGCACGGTCGATCGAGAAGGCGATCCCCAGCGCCCGCGGCAGGTGGGAGGCGATCGTGGAGGTCTGCGGGATCACGGCCAGGTCGCGCCGGCCGAACACCTTGTGGCGGCCTCCTGCGATGGGTTCGTCGACGGCGGCGACGATGCCGAGGAGCACGTCGCGCAGCGGGTCCGAGCCGGGCACCTGCCGGGCCCGCTCGACGAAGAACCCGCCGGAGCGGTAGTGCAGCAGCGCCGGGTCGGTGGGGCGCAGGGCCGCCGCCAGGGCCGCGTTCCCCTCGTGTCCGGACGAGCCGATCGTGTAGTAGCCCTGTCCGCGGGTTCGCAGCCAGCGCGCGGCCAGGTCCAGGTGTCGGCTGCCGGACTGCGACTCGAACAGACCGAGCGCCTGCTCGGCGCTCAGGCTGCCCGGCAGCTCCCGGCGCGGTTGGCGGCTGCCGAGACCGTCGAGCTCCTTGACCGCAGCGATGAAGTGCTCGTCGACCTGTTCCACCGCTTCACCATGGCCGCGCGGGGATCGATCGGTCCAGCTCATGACCAGGGAGCTCCTCAGACCGTGAACTCCACGCCCTGGGCCAGCGGCAGCTCACCGGAGTAGTTGATCGTGTTCGTGGCCCGGCGCATGTAGCTCCGCCACGCGTCCGAGCCCGACTCCCGGCCGCCTCCGGTCTGCTTCTCCCCGCCGAACGCGCCACCGATCTCCGCCCCCGACGTGCCGATGTTGACGTTGGCGATGCCGCAGTCCGACCCGTCCGCGGCGAGGAACCGCTCGGCCTCGGCCTGATCGGAGGTGAAGATGGACGACGAGAGGCCCTGCGGGACGTCGTTGTTCAGCGCGATGGCCTCGTCCAGCGTCCGGTAGGGCAGGACGTAGAGGATCGGCGCGAAGGTCTCCTGTCGGACGATGGCGGTCTGCTCGGGCATCCGCACGACCGCCGGCTCCACGTAGTACGCCTCCGGGGCCTCCTCCGCGAGGCGCCGGCCCCCGCCCACCACGACGTCGCCACCCTGCTGCCGCGCGGCGACCAGTGCGTCCTGCATCGCCTTGAACGCCGCGTCGTGGATGAGCGGACCGACCAGGGTGCCTTCGGCGATCGGCGAGCCGATGGGCAGTCGGCGGTAGGCGGCGGCGATCCGGTCGGTGAGCTCGTCGACGACGTCGACGTGGGCGATGACCCGGCGCAGCGTGGTGCACCGCTGGCCGGCCGTCCCGGCCGCCGAGAAGACGATGCCGCGGGTGGTGAGGTCCAGGTCGGCCGAGGGAGTGACGATGGCGGCGTTGTTGCCCCCGAGCTCGAGCAGTGAGCGGCCGAACCGGTCGGCGACCTGCGGCCCGACCGTCCGCCCCATCCGGGTCGAGCCGGTGGCGCTGAGCAGCGCGACGCCGGGGTGGGCGACGAGCGCGGCGCCGACGTCGGCGCCACCGACGACCACCTGGTTCAGCGCCGGCGGCGCTCCGGTCTCGGCGATGGCGCGGTCGAGCAGCGCGGCGGACGCGAGGGCGGACAGTGGCGCGAGCTCCGAGGGCTTCCAGACCACCGGGTCGCCGCAGACCAGGGCGATCGCGGTGTTCCACGACCACACCGCCACCGGGAAGTTGAACGCGCTGATCACCCCGACGACGCCGAGCGGGTGCCACGTCTCCATGAGCCGGTGACCGGGCCGCTCGGAGCTGATCGTCTTCCCGTACAGCTGGCGGGACAGACCGACGGCGAACTCGCAGATGTCGATCATCTCCTGCACCTCGCCGAGGGCCTCGGAGGTGATCTTGCCGACCTCGAGGCTGACCAGGGTGCCCAGGTCCTCCTTGTGCTCGCGGAGCAGCTCGCCGAGCCGGCGCACCAGCCCGCCGCGGACCGGCGCGGGCACCGTCCGCCACTGCCGGAACGCTTTTCCGGCGCGCGTCACGGCGGCGTCCACGGACGCCGCGTCCTGCCAGCGCACGGACGACAGGGACGCACCGTTGATCGGGGAGGTCACCGGGTTGTCCCCGGCGTAGGCGTCCAGGTCGGCGCCGCAGCGGCGAGCCGCGGCGAGCGCCTGGCTGCGCAGGTCTTCGGGGCTGGGGAGGGTGGTCACGAGCGGCTCCTCGTTGTGGTTCTTCAGACGATGTTCAGCTCGGGGCGGGCGGCCGCGGTGGCGAAGCGTGCGGCGTTGAGGCTGGAGACGTCGATGAACGGTTCCTCGCCGAGGTAGAGGTCGCGCACCACCTCACCGACGGCCGGCCCCATCAGGAAGCCGTGCCCGGAGAAGCCGGTCGCGTAGAGGAAGCCCTCCACGGTGTCCGCACGTCCGATGAGGGCGTTGTGGTCCGGCGTCATCTCGTACAGGCCGGCCCACCCGCCGGCGATGCCGAGCTCGCCGATCGTCGGAGCTCGCCGGCCGATCGCCTCGCCGAGGCGGGGCAGCCACGCGTCGGACCGGTGGAGCTTGAAACCGGGAGTCTCCTCCGGGTCGGACATGCCCAGCAGCAGGCCCCGTCCCTCCCCGTGGAAGTAGAAGGAGGTGTCGAAGTCGATGGTGAAGGGCGTGTGCGGGTCCAGGCCGGGCAGGGGTTCGGTGACCACGATCTGCCGGCGCAGGGGTGTCACCGGCAGGTCGACCCCGACCCACGCCCCGACCTCGGCCGACCAGGCGCCGGCGGCACAGACGACCGACTCGGTCCGGATGATCCCCGCCTCGGTGCGCACACCGCTGATCCGCCTGCCAGTCATGTCGATACCGGTGGCCGCGCAGTGCGGTACCAGCGTGACCCCGCTGCGGCGGGCGGCCGATGCGTAGCCCAGCACGACGGCCTCGGGGGTGCAATGGCCGTCGGTCGGTGACCAAGCTGCTGCGAGCAGTCCCTCGGTCGAGATGAGCGGCGAGAGCCGTTGCGCCTCGGCGACGCTGATCATCCGGCTGGGCACACCCACGGCGTTCTGCCGGGCGACGTTGACCTCGAACGCGGCGACCGCCTCCGGGGTGCTGAGCAGGAACAGGTAGCCGACCTCACGGAAGTCGATCTCCTGACCGAACCGCGCTGGGAAGTCGCGGAACGTGTCCAGGCTGCGGGCCCCCATCATGATGTTGACCGGGTCGGAGAACTGCGCCCGGACTCCCCCGGCCGCCCGGCAGGTCGAACCCGACCCCAGCGCGTCCTGGTCCAGCAGCACGACGTCGCGCACCCCGCTCCGCGCCAGGTGATAGGCCGAGCTGAGGCCGACCACTCCGCCACCGAGGACGACGACCGAGGCGGAGGCGGGCGGCCGGCGTCGGGCAGCAGTCATTCCGGTCCTCCGTGGACGTTCGGCGGCTGGCGCACGGGCCATCTTGCTGCGCCGCAGCCTGCAGCACCATCGAGGCTTGTCCGGCGGTTCCGTTCAGGTTTCCTTCATGGACGCCGCCCTCGATCTGACGAAGCTGCGCACGCTGGTCGAGATCCGGGCCGGCGGGAGCATGACCGCAGCAGCGGCAGCCCTCGGCTACACCACGGGTGCTGTGTCTCAGCAGATGGCCGCTCTGCAACGTTCGGTCCGGACCGAGCTGTTCATCCAGGTCGGGCGGCGGGTGCAGCTCACCGACGCCGGTCACCTCCTCGCCGACCACGCCGTGGACCTGCTCGCCCTGGCCCGGCGGACCGAGCAGGCGTTGGCGGGTCTCCCAGGACGGCCGCGCGGTCGGGTACTCGTCGGCGTCTTCGGTACTGCCGCAGCCGCGCTGCTCCCCCGGGCCGTCGCCCGGATCCGACAGCAGTCGCCCGGAGTCCGCTTGCACTCGGTCGAAGTCGACGTGGACGACGCCACGTCCAGCGTCGCGGTCGGGCGGGTCGATCTCGCCTTCGGCGTGGACTACCCGCAGGCTCCGGTGCCCCGGGCCGCCGACGTCGCGCTGGCCGTACTGGGCACCGAGTCCTTCTCCCTGGCCATCGGCGCCGGGCGGTCGGCGCCCCTGGGACGGGCTTCGCTGCAGGACTTCGCCGACGACGCGTGGATCCTGCCTCCCGAACACACCTCCTACGGCCGGGCCGTGCGGATGGCCTGCCGCCGGCTGGACTTCGAGCCCCGGGTGGAGCACACCGTGACCGACACCGCGTCGACGCTCGCCCTGGTCGCCGCCGGCCTGGGCGTCGCGCCGATCACAGACCTCATGCTGACCCTGCGCCGCGAGGGCCTGGTCACCGTGCCGCTGACCGACCGGATGGAACGGACCATGGTCCTCGCCCACCGCCGGCAACCGGCGCCGCAGCCCGCGGTGAAGGCGGTCATCGACGCCGTCCAGGACTCGATGGCGGTATCCGCCCCCGGGTGATCACCGTCCACCCCTTCAACCCCCACCGACGCAGGGCAGGTTCAGATGTGGCGCGTGGCGGCGCACCTGCGCCAGGGGCGACCGTGGGAGGCGATGGAGGCGTCCGGTGCGGCGGGACTTGCCGCCGGGTGCTCTGTGGTCGTGCAGCCTTCCGGACGAACCGAGGTGACTCAGGCGGTTGTCCCGTCCCTCGCCGTTCACCCCGGTACGTGGCCGTCCACGTCCCGTTCGGTGTGGGGGTTGCTGTAGGCGGCCACCTCCGTAGGGCCGAGGTGGCCGTCGATCATGCTGCTGTCCTCCGCCCGCCTTCCGCGGTGTCGCGCTCCAGCGCTGACCAGGCTCATCGGCGCCGCGCAAGACGTCGACGGCCGTACAGCCTCCAGCTTCGGTGAGCGACACCCCGCCCTCGTCCCACGGGCGACCGATCATCGAGCGGCGACTGGATCGACGAGGCATGGCTCGCGCACAAGGGGACAAGTCATCTCGCTCCCCGATGATGCTGCCCGGAGTGATCCTGCCGGACGCACCGGTGCACCACAGTGGCACCGGTGTACAGCGCGGGGGGCGAGAACTCCGCGGCAGCGCTCGGGCCGAACGCGCCTCCGATTGGATGAGATCAACACGCCTTGTGCACCTGCACAACGCTCTAGATGACTTGTGCCCCCTCGAGCACCAGAGCTCGCCATGGCACGTGGGGAACGGTGTCGTGACCGGGGTCTATCCCGATGAGTCGGGTGGCACCTATTCGTGCAGTCTCGTGAGCGGCGCTGAAGTCGAACGACATCGCGCTCGAGTACATGAACCCATCCGCCAGCTGCCTCGTGGACCAGTCGATCACCGATGAATGTCCATGGATCTGACTGAACGGCATCTTCGCACCCGCGTTCGCCCAACTGGGTATCAGTTCGAAGGCCGCCGACGCCCACAACGGACCGGCGCGCAGGCTGACCTTCCCTACGCCGAGCATGTGACCAGTGCGGAACAGGGACCCATCCCCCGTGCCGATCAACTCATTGAGGCGAACACCGGCCAGCTCGGCGGACCGGGGCGAGTGGAGGATCCTCCTCCAGAAGCCCTCAGTGATCCCGGCGTGGGTGACGACGAATTCCTCGTCCCCGGTGCGAATGGACGCGGCGGCTCGCATGAGGCCGAACGTCCACCACGACCGAACGAGCTCTGCCGCGGCTCCCGAGATCGTCTGATGCCACGTGAACACCGGGTCACTCACGTACTGTGCCTCGTGGTTCCCCAGTAGCTGGACCCAATTGTGGGGGTACTTCCGCAAGAACTTGTCCACCAGTTCGACAACTGCTTCGGAGTGGCTGCCGCGGTGGATCAGGTCACCGACCTGGATGACCTGGAGATCCGAGGGCATCTCCAGCGCATCTGGGTCGCAGCCGAGGCGGAACAGTTCAGCGCGAAGCTCCTCGATGTGCCCTCCGACGTCTCCGATGACCGCTACTCGCCCGACGGGCGAAGGCGTCCTAGTCATGCACCCGGCCGCTCCGTGACGTGGACAGGACCTCGTGGTCGGGGATGTCGGCGCGGATCATCCCGACGCCGGCGCTCGGCATGGGAACAGGCGAACGCCTGCTCTGGAGTCCCACGTCCCTCAACCATCCATACCGACCACGGTGGCAGTGACAAGCGCTCAGGTTCCTGTTCCCGGGGCGGGGGTCGTTGCGGCGTTGAGCACGCTCGTGGTCCCCGCGGCTAACGCCGCCGGCACCTTGCACCCGGCGATGCTCAACGGCGAGTTCCACGGCAGGACCGCCCCCCGCCACCCCCAGTGGCTCCTGCCAGGCGGCACCAGCCACGTCGGTGGCGAGGTGGCGCCGGTCGGCTGGGTCGGGAGGCTCGCGTCGGTCATGCAGTTCCCCGGTCGGGGGGGTGCGAGTCGTCGGGCGGCTGGGCGCTGGTGGCGATGTGCGCCTCCCGAGCGACGCCTCGAGATCGGCCCAGGGTGGCCGGCGCCGGGGCAGCCGACCGATCGGCCGTTCGATGCGCTCTGCCGGTCGGCGCTACAAGTCGGGGTGGTCAGCCCTTGCCGCGTGGCCCGCGACTGTGTGCCTTCGGGACGACCGTGGTGCCGACGGCCCGCACGACGACGACGGGCTCGTCCAGCACGTCGGCGCCGGAAGGGGTCTGGTCGTAGCGGGAGGAGATCACCTTGCGGGCCTCCAGTTGGACCGTGCGGCTGGTGGTGCCGATCCGCGTGACGGTCCCGGTGATCTCGAGGAAGTCGCCGGTGTAGACCGGCGCCAGGAACTCGACCTTGTCGTAGCCGACGAAGAGCCCTTCGTCGCCGTCGGTGATGATCGCGACCTCGGTGACGATGTCGCCGAAGAACTTGAGCACCCGCGCACCTTCGACGAGGTTGCCCCCGTAGTGGGCTTCCTCCTGGCCGATGCGCAGGCGCAAGGTGCTGATGATGGGGTCGGTCTGCTCGGTCATGGCTTCGGTCCTCCGGTAGTTGGTGGGACGGTGCGGGTCAGACGGTGCGGGTCAGCGCCGCGTCGACGGCAACTGCCCGAGTCCTGCTGACGATCACGGGGTTGATGTCGATGGCACTGATGTCGGCCGAGGAAGAGCCCAGCCGGCTGACCGCGCACAGGGCGCGGATGACCCCGTGGCGGTCGAGGGCGCCGCCTCGTGCGGCGGAGATCATGCGGCCGACCCGACTGCGGTCGAGGAAGCCGTTCGCGGTGCCTTCGTCCAGCTCACCGACGTGCACGTCGACGATGTCGAGGAACTCCGTCCACACGCCGCCAAGGCCGACCAGGCAGGTGGGCCCGAACACGGGATCGCGGTGGAAGCCGACGAGGACCTCCAGGTCTCCGCGGACCATCTCGGCTACGAGCAGGTCGAGCGGCAGCGCCTGCTCGGCCGCCCAGGTCAGCATGCGGTCGGCCTCGGTCCGGACCGTGTCAGGCGTGGCGATCCCGACGGCGACCAACCCCGCCTCCGTCTTGTGCAGCAGGCCTTCCGCGACTCCCTTGAGGACGACTGGACCGCCCAGTTCCGTGAACGCCGCCACGGCAGCGTCCGCGGTGGAGACGCGTACGGTGCGCGGCACGGTCAGGCCCAGCTCGGCAAGGGCAGCGAGCACCTCGTCCTCGGTGGACGGCAGCGGCCCGGTATGCCACGACACAGCTGGTCGGAGGGTCAGCGGGCTCGGAACTGCGCCCGCCTCCGCCCGACGACCGAGCGCGGCCAGGGCCGCCAGTGCGGGTCGGGCGCCGCGCAGCAACGGGATCTGCGCCTCCGCGCACAAGGCGGCGAGCTCCTCGGGCGGGTCCTGGCTGGCTGGGCTGAGGACCACGGGCACCGTCGTCGTCCCCGCGACAGCCTCCCGGAGCGCCGCTGCCAAGAAGAGCCCGAGGTCCTTCTCGTGGGTACCCGCGCTCTGCTGCTGGTCGATGCCCACGACGAGGAGGTCCCCGCCCTCGTCGGCGGCGACCCGCAGGGCCTGCGGGTAGATGGCCTGGTACTCGTCGGCGCCCCAGGGGTCCAGCGGGTTGCGCGGGGAGAACAACGGCCACCGCTCGGTCAGTGACCGGCGTGCGCGCTCGCTCAGGCGGGGCAGCTCCAGGCCGACGTCCGCGGCGATGTCGGCGAGCAGGTTGCCCTCCCCGCCGGAGTTGGTCACGAAGTGCGTCCGGCGACCGTTGATCGGCCGTCGGCTGCCGAGGATCTCACCCAGGGTCAGTAGCTCGTCGAGATCGGCAGCGAGGACGGCGCCAGCCTGGGCGAGGGCGGCCGCGGTGGTGCGCGCGGCGCCGGCCAGCCGACCCGAGTGGGCCTGCACGCCCTCCTGCGCCGTGGCCGAACGGCCCACGACGCATGCGGCGAGCGTCTTGCCCGCCTCGGCGAGCTCGCGGCAGGCGGCCAGCGTGTCCTCGCCGTCCCCGATCGCCTCCACGAAGGCCAGCACTGCCGTCGTCTCCGGGTCAGCAGCGAAGAACCGCAGGTGGTCGGCGAGCGACAGCACTGCCTCGCTTCCCGAGGAGACCACGGTCGAGAGGGGCACCCGCGGGCCTGCATTGACGAATGCCTCCGCGATGGCGCCACTCTGGGCGACGAGACCCACGGTTCCGCGCCGCAGTTGCGCACCGACGGTGCCGATGTAGGGGGCTGCACCGGTCACGAGGTCGAGCACGCCCATGCAGTTGGGGCCGACCACGGCGATCCCGTGTTCGTCGCGGAGCCGCTGGAGACCCTGCACCAGGTCGTGCGCCGCGGATCCGGAGTCGGTGTGGCCGGCTCCTGGGACGACGAATGTGCGGACGCCCGCGGCGAGGCCCTCCTCGACCACCCCGAGCACACGGTCGGCCCGGACCTGCACCAGGGCAAGGTCGACCGGTTCGTCGAGGTGCGCCAAGCTCGGCACCGTTGCGACCCCGCTGATCTCGCGGTGGCTGGGCGTGACGGCCACGAGCCGACCCGCGTACCCCAGCGCCCGGCTGTTCTCCAGCGCCACGCGGCCGACGAACCGCGACGGCGACGCACCGACGACCGCCAGGGACCGAGGCCTGTACCGCACATCCGGTGACATGGAACAAGGGTGGACGACTCAGCAGCCGGAGCGAGGGCGACAGTGTGCCGGGGACTGCGAGCTACGCCGGACGCTTCGTCGGGTCCTGATCCTGTTGTGACGCATGCAGCATCGGTGCATGTCTGATCTCCCCACTTCTGTCCGGGCTCTGGTCGCCGACGCCTCCGGAGCGGAATCCCGCCTGGAGTTCCGCTCACTGCCCATCGCCGACCTGGGTACCGGCGACGTCGTCATCGCCGTCGCCTGGTCGAGCGTCAACTTCAAGGACGGCCTCGCCTCCCGGAAGGACGGCAAGGTCGCGCGGATCGACCCGCTCGTGCCGGGCATCGACCTGGCCGGCACGGTCGCCGACCCCGGCAGCTCCGATCTGGTGGCAGGGCAGTCCGTCCTGGTGCACGGCTACGACCTCGGGGTCGCCCACCACGGCGGGTATGCCGAGTACGCCCGTGTCCCCGCCGACTGGGTGGTCCCGCTGCCCGACGGCCTGAGCGAGCGCCAGGCCATGACCGTGGGGACCGCAGGCTTCACCGCGGCTCTGAGCGTCGTCGCCCTCGAGGAGCACGGCCTGGCTCCCGGCACCCGTCCGGTCCTGGTGACCGGGGCCACCGGCGGGGTCGGCAGCGTCGCCCTGTCCATCCTCGCCGGGCGGGGGTTTGAGGTCACCGCGGTCACGGGCAAGGCCGAGGCCGCCGACTGGCTGCGCTCGCTCGGCGCGGCCGACGTCCTCGACCGTTCAGCGCTGGACGCCTCGCGCCCCCTCCAGCGGGAGAAGTGGGCCGGCGCGGTCGACTGCGTGGGCGGGGAGACGCTCGCCGCCGTCCTGGCCTCCCTGCGCTACGGCGCGGCCGTGGCCGCGTCCGGCAACACCGGCGGCGTCGCCGTCCCGACCACGGTCTTCCCCTTCATCCTGCGCGGCGTGAACCTGCTCGGCATCGACTCGGTCCAGTGTCCGATCGAGCGCCGTCGCGAGGTCTGGGCGCGACTGGCCAGTGACCTGCGCCCGTCGCTCGACGCCCTGGCCACGGACGAGGTGGAGCTGACCCAGGTTCCCGGCGCGCTCGAGCGCATCCTCGCCGGTGGCGCCCGCGGACGCACACTGGTGCGGGTCTCCTGAGAGCCCCCACCGGAGCACGCTGGACCCGCAGGCGCTGGACCTTCCCTAGGCTCATCGGGTCACCACCGACGAGCTGATGGCCGACGGGCTCAGCAGCACCATCCGAGGAGTGCACCGTGGCGAGCATGACCGTCAACGATGCACTGGCCGTGCCCGCGCTGCGCGGTGCGGGCCCGGTGCTGCTGGCCGGCGCCGCCGGACTGAGCCGCCAGGTGCGGTGGGTTCACACGACCGAGCTCGTCGACATCGCACCCCTCTTGCGCGGCGGGGACCTGGTGCTGAGCACGGGCATCGCTCTGCCCGACCGGGCCGCGGACCTGGCGGCCTTCGCCGAGAGCCTCGACCGGAGCGAGGTCGCCGGCCTGGTCATAGAGCTGGGACGGCGATGGGCGGAGGTCCCCGAGGCGCTGGTGGCCGCCTGCGAGCGGCTGTCGCTGCCGCTGGTCGCCCTCGCCCGTGAGGTCCGGTTCGCTGCCGTTGCCCAGGCGGTGGGCGAGCGGATCGTCGACTGTCAGCTGGAGGAACTCCGCGAAGCCCAGCGTGTGCACGAGGTCTTCACCGAGCTGAGCATCGCCGAGGCAGGCCCGGCGGAGATCTTGAGGTCGGTACAGCGCCTGGCCGGCGCCTCGGTCGTCCTCGAGGACGCGCAGCACCGGGTCGTCGACTACCGGTCGGGTCCTGGGGACGACGCAGCCTTCCTGGCGGACTGGTCGGCCCGCTCACGCGTCGTCGTGCTGGACGGCCGCACCGGGTGGGACGAGGCCAACGGGTGGCTCGTGACCGGCGTGGGCAAGCCGGAGCGCGGCTGGGGTCGACTCGTCATCGAATCACCGGGCAAGCCGCCCGAGCGCCTCGTGGCAACGGCGGAGCGAGCCGCGGCGGCGCTGGCGCTCCACCGGTTGCACGACCGCCAGCGCGACAGCCTGGTCCGGCGCACGCACCACGAGTTGCTGGTCCGGCTGCTCGCCGACCCCAGCGCACCCGACGTGCTGCAGCGCTGCGAGGTGGCCGGAGTCCCTCTGACCCGGCGCCGGCTCGTCGGCCTGGCGGTGCGCCGCCCGCGGTCGGCCGACGACCTCGGCCAGCGTGCCGGGTCGCAGCTGGACGCTGTGGTCGCTGCCGTCGTGCACGCCGTGCACGAGATGCGGGTCCCTGCGCTCGTCTGCGAGATCGACGGCGCGGTGCGAGCCCTGCTGTCCTTCGACTTCTCGACCACCGGCGTCGAGGCGACCGAAAACCTCGCCGGCCGCGTGCACCGGCGGGTTCCGGTGGTGATCGGCGCCGGCCGTTCCGTCGACCGGGTCAGTGACGCCGGGCGGACCCTGCGTGAGTCGCTGCACGTCGTGGACTCCGTGCGGCCGGGCGCGCGGGCACGCCCGGTGAACCGCCTGGAGGACGTGCATCTGCGGGGGCTGTTGACCATGCTGGCCGACGACGAACGGCTGCGGTTGTTCGCCGCGCGGGAACTCGACGCCCTGAAGGAGCACGACGCCCGCGCGCAGACCGGGCTGTTCCCCACGGTTCGTGCGTTGGTCCGTCATCCGGGCAGCAAGTCCGATGCAGCGGCCGAGCTGCACCTGTCCCGGTCGGCCTTCTACGACCGGCTCGCCAAGGTGGAACGGCTGCTCGGTGTCGACCTCGACGATCCGGACATCCTGGCGTCCCTCCACGTCGCCGTGCTCGCCGACGAGGTGCTCGGCGACGGAGCCGGATGAGCAGGCAAGCACCGGGCTCTCCGCCCGCGTGCACACAGGCCGGGGCTCCCTGTCCCTCGCCGCGGGGCCACCTGGTCGACCAGGTACCCCCGCGGCGTTGCGGCGACGCAGGAACCCCGTCGGTTCAGGCGGTCATGATCCGGGTTGAGTGGTGGTCGCCGTCCCCCCCGGAGGGGCTGGTGAAGATGACGTCGTGCCAGTCCTTGCGCGGCTGCGGGGAGAGGGCCGACATGATGTGCTTGACCTGGGTGTACTCGTCGAACGAGTAGGTCGACAGGTCCTTACCGAAGCCGGAGGCCTTGTACCCGCCGTGCGGCATCTCGCTGATGATCGGGATGTGGTCGTTGATCCACACGCAGCCGGCGGCGATCGCGGCGGCGGCTCGCTGGGCGCGGAACACGTCGCTGGTCCACGCCGAGGCGGCGAGCCCGTAGGGGGTGTCGTTGGCGAAGGTCAGGCCCTCGTCGTCGCCGTCGAAGGGCAGCGCGACCAGGACGGGGCCGAAGACCTCGTCCTGGACGATCTCCGAGTCCTGCGCCGCGTCGACCACGAGCGTGGGCTCGTAGTAGGCACCCGCCTCGAGCGCGCCGGTGCCGGGGCGACCGCCGGTGACCACCTTGGCGCCGGCCTGGCGCGCGCGGTCGACCATGCCGGCGACGTTGTCGCGGTGGTTGAGCGAGATCAGTGACCCGAGGTCGGTGGCAGGGTCGTCCACGGGGCCGACCACGACCTGGGACATGAGCTCGGCGACACGGCTGACGAAGGCGTCGTAGAGCGGACGCTGCACGTAGGCGCGGGTCGCCGCCGTGCAGTCCTGACCGGCGTTGATCAGCGATCCAGCGACCGCGCCGCGGGCGGCGGCCTCGAGGTCGGCATCGTCGAAGACGACGAACGGCGCCTTGCCGCCGAGTTCCAGGTGCACCCGCTTCACCAGTCCTGCGGCCAGCGATCCCACCCGGCTGCCCGCCCCGGTCGAGCCGGTGAAGGAGATCATGCTGACGTCGCGGTGTGTGACCAGCGCCTCGCCGACGACCCGGCCGCGCCCGGTGAGGATGTTGACCACGCCATCGGGGATGCCGGCGCGCTGCGCGGCCTCGGCGAAGGCGACCGAGGTGGTGGGGGTGAGTTCGGCGGGCTTGAGCACGATCGTGTTGCCGGCGGCGATGGCGGGCAGGATCTTCCAGGCCGCCATCTGCAACGGGTAGTTCCACGGGGCGATCGAGCCGATGACCCCGATCGGCTCGCGGCGGATCGTCGAGGTGTGCTCGCCGGAGTACTCGGCGCTGGCCTTGCCCTCGAGGTGGCGCGCGGCACCGGCGAAGAAGGAGACGTTGTCGACGGTGCCGGGAACGTCGAAGCCCCGGGTGAGCCTGATCGGCTTGCCGGCCTGACGGCTCTCAGCGGTGGCCAACTCGTCGGAGACGGCGTCGAGCTCGCCGGCCAGACGGTGCATCGCCGCCGAGCGCTCGGCGGGCGTCGCGCCGGCCCAGCCAGGGAACGCGGCCTTCGCGGCGGCGACGGCGTCCTCGACGTCGTCTGTCGAGGCCAGGGTGTCGGTGGCGATGACATCGCCGTTCGAGGGGTTGGTGACCGTCAGAGGGTCGGACGAGCTGCCGCGGCGACGTCGGCCGTTGATGAACTGCTGGCCCGTGTCGTCGGTGGCAGGTGAGGCGGCGGAGGCGGACATGGTGCTCCTCAGGTGCGGGTCGGGGTCGGGTGTCGGTCGGTTCGAGGGCGTCCGCGCGGTCAGTCGCGGACGGTGCTCCAGATGTCGCCCACGGTCAGACCCGTGGGGAACGGGTCGTCGGGCTGCAGGACGTGCTGCGCGTAGCCGGTGATCCACGCCCGCCCCTGAATCGAGGGGACCACGGCGTCGAGCCCGCCCACGGTGGTGCGCTCGTGCAACATGCCGCGGAACGTCGTGCCCAGCACGCCCTGGTGGACGAACGGCACATCGAGCTCGAGCTCACCGCGGGCATGGAGGGCCGCCATGCGCGCTGAGGTGCCCGTGCCGCAGGGTGAGCGGTCCAGGGTCCCCCGCCACGAGGCCGGGTCGTCGAGGCTGATCCGCCCGGCGGGCAGGACGACGCTGTTGCGCCCCGAGACCCCGGCAGACTCGGCGGGCCCGTGCAGCATGACCAGGGCGATCTCGCTCATGTCCGACTTCTCCGGGTGGGTGACGGGCACGTGCTCCCGAGCGGCCGCGAGCAGCGCTGCCCCGGCGCGGGCGATCGCGGGGGCGTGCTCGGGACCGAGCCCCACCCCCATGTCGGCCGCCCGCGCCTGCACGTAGAACTGGCCTCCGAAGGCGATGTCGGCGGCGATGGTGCCGTACTCGGGGACGTCGATCGGGCGGTCCAGCGCCACTGCGAACGAGGGCACGTTGCGCACCCGGACCCAGCGCACCCGACCGCCCTCCACCCGGGCGGTGGCCTCGACCGGGCCGACGGCGGTGTCGATGCGCACGACCGTTTCCGGCTCGGTCGCCGGCAGGTTGCCGGTCTCCAAGAGGGCCGTGACCGCGCACATCGTGTTGCTCCCCGACATCGGTCGGAACCCGCCCTGCTCGAGGACGATGATCCCGACGTCGGCACCGGGGTCCAACGGCGGCAGCACGAGGACCGCGCACATCGAGGGGTGCCCGCGCGGCTCGCGCAGCAGCAACCGACGCAGCCCGTCCAGCTCCCTCGTACACCAGCGCATCCGCTCGGGCCAGGTGGAGCCGCGTACGAGCAGGTGAGCGCCGAGCAGGATCCGCCCGGGCTCTCCCTCGGCGTGCACGTCGATCGACGAGATGGTCGTCGTACCGGTGGAGGACGAAGTCACCATGTTGGGCCTTCCTGTCCGGGACTCCGGTTCGGGCCCGGCATCGGAACGGGGGCTTGACGAACCGCGTGACGGCCCTCACTCTTTCGGGGTAACTGCAGATTGTCAAACAATCTGTGGCGCACGGGCGAACCCGCTCACCCCGTCGTCCGTGGAACCCCAGCTCCGACCGAGAGGCACATCGTGACCCACACCGACCTCACCGGCGTCCTCGTCGCGCTCCCCACCCCCTTCACCGCCGACGGCAGCGAGATCGACGCCGCGGCCCTGGACGCTCACGTCGACCGGCTGATCCGGGAGGGCGCGCACGGTCTGGTCCCCGGCGGTAGCACCGGGGAGTTCACGACCATGACCCTCGACGAGCGCAAGCAGCTCACCGAGCTGGTCGTCAAGGCTGCTGGTGGCCGGGTGCCCGTGGTGGCCGGCACCGGGGCGCTCTCCACCCGGGATGCGGTCGACCTCGCCGGGCACGCCGCCGGGACCGGCGCCGCGGCGCTGATGGTGGTGCCGCCGTTCTACGACGCGGTGGACCTCTCCACGTTCAAGGAACTGCTGCGCGAGATCTACGCCGCCTCGCACCTGCCGATCATGTTCTACAACATCCCGTCGGCCAGCGGTCTCAGCCTGTCCCCCGCCGAGATCGCCTCGCTGGCCGAGGTCGAGGGCGTGCGTTACCTCAAGGACACCTCTGGCGACGCCGTCGGGCTGACCGAGCTCCTGCAACTCCACGCGGACCGGATCACGGCCTTCAACGGCTGGGACACCCTGACCTTCTACGGCATCGCCGCCGGCGCCAAGGGCTCGGTGTGGGGGGCGACCAACGTCATCCCGGAGCTGTCCCGGCAGCTCTGGGACGCCCTCGCCGTGGACGGCGACCTGGTCCGCGGCCGGGAGCTGTGGGCGAAGATCTACCCGATCTGCCGCTTCCTCGAGCAGCACCACTACGCCTCCGCGGTCAAGACCGGCATGCAGCTGCGCGGCTACGCGACCGGACCGGTGCGCAAGCCCTTCGCCCTGCTCGACGGCGAGCCCCGGGCCGAGTTCGCCCGGCTGCTGCGTGCCGCCGGCGTCGAGGTCGTGGACTGATGCCGCCGTTCCGCGACCGGACGAGCTGCTGAGGACATGATCCGACGCCGGATGGGGGTAGCGCAGTGAAGATCGTGGTGGTCGGGGGTGGCATCGTCGGACTGGCGAGCGCCTATGAGCTCGTCCGTGACGGGCACGACGTGACCGTTCTGGACGCCGGCGCGCTGGGTGCGGGGGCGTCACACGGGAATGCGGCCAAGATCACGATGGCCGAGGCGACGCCGGTGCCGGCGCCGGGGATGGTGTTGCAAGGCCTGAAGTGGATGCTGAAGGCCGACAGCCCGCTCTTCGTGCAGCCGTCGCTGTCGCCGACCTTCCTGCGGTTCATGCTCACGATGGCGCGCCACTGCAACGAAGGCGACTTCCGGCGTTCCCTCAACGTCCACCTCGAGATGGCCTCGACCTGCGTCGAGGTCCTTGACGAGTGGGCCGACGACGGGCTGTCGTTCGAGATGCACCGCAAGGGCGTGCTGCTGGTCTTCGAGAACCGGGAGAGCTTCG
Organism: Modestobacter sp. I12A-02662; assembly: GCF_041028325.1. Taxonomy (NCBI): domain Bacteria; kingdom Bacillati; phylum Actinomycetota; class Actinomycetes; order Geodermatophilales; family Geodermatophilaceae; genus Modestobacter; species Modestobacter sp. I12A-02662. Next base: position 119,238 of record NZ_JABGDE010000013.1, read on the forward strand.
AGCACCGGGTGGCGCTCAACGACGCGTTCGCGCCGTTCGGGATGACACCCGACCTGCTCGATGCGGACGCGCTGCACGACCGCGAGCCGTGCCTGTCGGAGCGGGCACGCCACGCCCTGTTCTTCGCCGACGACCGGCAGGTCGAGCCGGACTCCTTGACCGGTGCGTTGGCGAAACGGTTGCGGGAGCTGGGAGCGCAGCTGCGCGAGCACACCCGCGTGCTGGACTTCGAGCAGACCGGCGACCGCGCCACGGCCGTGATCACCGACGGCGGTCGGTTCGAGTGCGACCAGGTCGTCCTCGCCACCGGGGTCTGGACCGGCGTGCTCGCCGCCAAGCTGGGTCCTGCTCTGCCCATCGGCCCGGGCAAGGGGTACAGCGTCGACTACTTCCCCTCCCCCGTGTCGCTGAACACGCCGCTGACCTTCGAGGACGCGCACGTCGCGGTCACGCCACTGGATGGGCGGCTGCGGCTGGCCGGCACGATGGAGTTCTCCGGCCTGGACACCGGCATCAACGCGCGCCGGGTCGAAGCGGTGAAACGGGCGGCCGCCTCCGGGTTCCGCGACTGGGACGAGCACACCCCGCACGCCGAGCCGTGGGCGGGTCTACGTCCGATGACAGCTGACGGGCTGCCGATCATCGGCCGGCTGCGCCCGGAGGGCAACGTCCTGGTGGCCTCCGGCCACGGCATGCTCGGCCTCACGCTGGCGCCGAGTACGGCGAAGACGGTGCGCGACCTCGCCCGCGACGTCGAGGCAGGCCGCCCGAGTCCGCTCACGGCCTACGGACCCGAGCGGTTCCTGCGGTCCTCCCGCAGGAGAGCCCGTCGAGCAGGAGCTCCCGCTCGACGGTGAGAACGGCACCTGCCATCGGCCATGAACCCGTCGACTGCAGGCCGCCCACACGCGTCACAACAGCGGCGCGGCAAACCGGGTCACACCGCCGACGCCGCGCGCGCTCGATCTGCCGCGCGCTGAGAACCGACGTGATCAGCCGAACCGCCGTGCTCCTGCGACGGGCCGCGTCCACGTCGGCGAGCAAGGAACCACGCACTGAGACACGGGGATCCGCACAGCAGACATCCGTAGCCGACCAAGGAGAGAGTCAGCATGTCCGGAACGCCAGAGGCCCTCCCGGTAGAGGGCGCGTACGAGGCGAGCGACGCCCATCTCAAACAACAGATCAGCCTCTGGGGGCTGATCGCCCTCGCGGTCAGTGTCCAGGTGGGATCCGGCTGGCTCCTCGCCACCCTCGCTGCGGCCAGCATCGCGGGGCCGGCGTCGATCCTCACCTGGGTGCTCGGCGCCGTCTTCTTCGGCATCATCGGCGTCACGTGGATGGAACTCGGCGCGATGCTCCCCCGATCCGGTGCAGGGGTGCGCTATCCCCGGTTGACGCACGGGGCGTTCCTCAGCTGGTTCAACGGCTGGGGCTACCTGATCGCGGCGTTGGCCCTGCCCGTGATCGAGGTCCAGGCGGTGCTGACCTACATCGGGGGCAACTGGCCGGAACTCGGTTTCCTGGAGGAACGGGCTGGCATCACGGTGCTCTCCTGGCCGCTCGGCATCCTCGTCGGCTTCGTCCTGCTCTTCGTCTTCTTCCTGCTCAACCTGTTCGGGGCGAAGCTGCTCAGTGAGTCCAACAAGTACGTGACCATCTGGAAGATCGTCATCCCGCTCGTCACGTCGTTCCTCATGTTCACCGCGTTCTCGTCGGCGAACTTCACCATCGGCGGCGGGTTCGCGCCGCTGGGCGGCGGCGCGGTCTTCGGCGCCCTCGCGACCGGTGGCATCGTCTTCGCTTACTCGGGTCTCCGGCAGATCCTCGACTTCGGTGGCGAAGTCGTGAACCCGCAGCGCAACATCCCGATCGCGATCGTCGTGGGCGGGCTGCTCATCCCGCTCGTCATCTACATTCTGCTGCAGATCGGGTTCCTCGGGGCGATCAACTGGGCTGACGCCGGGGTGGAGCCCGGTGACTGGACCGGCCTCCTCGGCAGCGACTGGGCGTCCGCCCCCCTGCTCAACGCCGTCGTCGCGGCCGGCTTCACGTGGTTCTCCGTCGTCCTGCTCTCCGACGCCGCACTCTCGCCGGCGGCCACCGGATGGGTGTGGCTCGGCATCGGCACCCGAACGGTGTACTCGATGTCGGTCAACAAGGAGGTCCCCGCGGTCTTCCAGCGGATCAACCGCCACGGGACCCCCATCGTGGCTCTGTTCGGGTGCACCGTGGTCGGCCTGCTGTTCTTCTTCCCGGCGCCGAGCTGGTACCTCTTCGTCGGGATGGTCTCCATCGCGCTGACCCTCAGCTACGTCATGGGCGGCCCGGTCCTGGCGGTGCTGAGGCGCACCGCGCCGGACCTCCCGCGTCCGGTCAAGCTCAAGGGAGTCACCTTCTGGGCCATGTCCGGGTACGTCGCCAGCCTCATGCTCATCTACTTCGCGGGATGGGTGCCGCTGATCAACCTCTTCACCATCGTCTTCTTCGCGCTCCCCATCTACGGCGCCTACACGAGTGCCCGGGAAGGGTGGAGCCGGCCCGTCCCGAGCCGGCTGCTCTCCGCCGCGTTCACGATCGCCTGGGTGGTCACCGCAGTCGGAGGTGGCTGGCTGGCCACCCTGGACCAGCAGCAGCGCGAAGGGAGCTGGGGGTTCCCGGTGTTCTTCACGGCGATCGTGCTGATCGTCGTCCTGTTCACGGCGGGCCTCTACGCGGTGAGCACCGACGTCGGCCGGCGGCACATCCACGGCGGGATCTGGCTGGTCGTCACGATCCTCGCCCTGTTGTTCCTCGCCTACGTCGGGCCGTTCGGACCCATGGAGGACCCTCTGCTGGACAATCCGATCGATCTGATCCTGATGATCCTGGTCGCCATCGGCTCCTTCCTCTGGTCGGTGCGGGCGGGCGGCCCCACCGAGGAGCTCACAGAGATCCTCAAGGCCCAGGAGGAACGCGACCGCGCGGCGGGCAACGTCCCCGCCTCGTCCAACCCCCGCACCGAGCCCGCCCGGCCGACCAAGGCCGTGGAAGGCTGAACTCATGACGCGAGCGGTCCGGGTGTTGCGTGTGAGGCGCCCGGGCCGCTCGCGCCCGCGTGTCCTGGGCATGAGGTCGGCGCGGTCGGTCCGCGACCTACCATTGGCAGTCGTGCCCACCACCACCTCGAGCGCAGAGGATGTCGACGTCGCGACGTTGACCGACTTCCTGGGCTCCTGCGCTCCCTTCGACGGTTTGGAGCCGGCCGAGCTGGCCCGGGTGGCCGCGCACGCCGTCGTCGAGCAGTACGAGGCCGGTGCCGTCATCCTCGATGCCTTCGACTCCCGCGTTGCCGAGCTGTTCGTCGTGTGGGAGGGCCGGGTCGACATCTGGGTGAACCGGGACCGGCTGACCGAGCTACCGGACAAGACAGAAGGAGCAGGTGGCCTCTTCGGCTACGTCGCTGCCCTCACCGGAGCGGCCCTCAGGCCGCAGGCTGTCGCCGTCGGGAAGGTGGTCGTCATCCGGCTGCCGGCCGACCTCGTGGCACCGGCGTTCGCGTCCCGTCGCGGTGCTCGCTTTCTCGCACAAGAGGTCTGGTCGACCAATCAACGCGCGGTCGGGGTCCCCACGTACACGCTGGTCGACGACCTGGTGGCGCGCACCCCACTCGTCATCGAGCCCGAGGCCTCGATCACCGAAGCCGCATCGAAGATGGCCGAGGCCGACCTCGGATACGCCGCCGTCCGGATCGCGCCCGGACGCTTCGGCCTCGTCACCGACGCGGCCATCCGCAACGCCGTAGCGTCAGCCTGCCCGACGACGATCCCGGTGGTCGAGATCATGGTCTCCGACCCACCGGCGGTGCATCTCGGGGCGTCGGCGGCCGAAGCGCTCATCAAGGTCCTGGACCGGGCGGCGGACTTCGTGCTGGTCACTGACCGCCGAGGTGAGTTGTGCGGCGCCGTCGCACCCATCGACTTCGTGGTGTCGTCGACGACCGCCGGAGCGGCGCTGCACGAGCAGCTACGGCGCGCGACCACGGTGGCGGAGCTGCAGCAGCGCTTCCGGGAAGTACCCCACCTGGTCAGCGACCTCATGGCCCGCGGCCTGGCGTCGAGCCGGGTCATCACCGTGCACTCCGCGCTCGTGGACACCTTGGTGCGCCGCGCCATCCGTCTGGTCATGGAGGCGCACCCCGACCTGGACCGGGAGGCATTCACCTGGCTGTCGCTGGGCAGCAACGGACGACGGGAGGCGGTGCTCAGCTCGGACATGGACGCGGCGGTGTCGTTCGCCGCCGGCCTGAGCGCGGACGAGATCGCGCGCTACCGTCCTGCGTTCATCGAGATCACACACGTCCTGGAACAGGCCGGGCTCAACCACGACCTCCACGGGGTCAGCCCGGCGAACCCGGACTTCGCCCGCACGCACCGCCAGTGGGAGGCCGCGGCACGGGGATGGCTGTCCCGGCCCACGGAGGACGACGCGGTGATCAAGACCTGCCTGCTCGTCGACGGCCGGCCCATCCACGGCGACCTCGCCCTGCCCGAGGTCGCTCGCGTGTTCGGCGACCTCCGCCTGCACCCGACGACGATGAAGATGCTCCTCGCCATCTCGATCGACCGGTCCAAGGCGGCACGCGGACGGTGGCGTCGCAAGCAGATCGACCTCAAGAAGGAGGCCCTCCTGCCGATCACGAACATCGCCCGTTGGGCCGCACTCAGCGCCGGGTCACCCGCCCTGCAGACGCAGGAGCGACTGCGGGCCGCCGCCGGATCGCGCATGCTGAGCGTCGAGGACGCCGACACACTTGACGACGTGTTCGAGATCGTCCAGCAGATCCGACTCCGTCACCAGCTCGGGCAGGTCCAGTCGGGTGAGCGACCGTCGGACACGGTGCGGCCACGCGACCTGTCGTCGATAGAGGCAAGCGTGCTCGGCGAGGCGATCGGCGAGATCACCGCGATCCAGCGCCGAATGGCGACCAAGGCCAAGTACGTCCAGGACCTCTGAGGCTGAACGCCGGCGTGGGCGCGGGCGTTACGAGGGCCGCTGCTGCACGGTGGAGGCCTTGCTCGTCCTGGCGCCCTCGATGGACCTCACGTACGCCGCAGCCACCAGGTAGAGAGCACGGGCGTGACCGCCGAGAAGAGTGGCCGCACCCGGCCGTCGAGCGTCATGTTGACGGCTCGCGTCTTCGTGTCGTCGCCTGCACCGCTCGCCACCGAAGCGTGGTCGCTGACGCCTCCGCGCACGACGGGTGCAGCAGACCCGCCGGGCCTCAGCGCACGTAGTCCGCTCCGGTGATGTCGATGGTCGCGCCCGTCGTGTGCGGGCCCGGCCTGAGGCCAGGAACGCGATGACCTCAGCCACCTCCTGCGGCGGGGTCACTTCCCCCAGCGGCAGCGCTGCGGCCTTTCTGCGGCGTCCACGCCCGCAGCGAGGTCGGTCGCCACCCAGCCCGGTGCCACGCGCAGGCGAGTACTCCGTCTCTCGAACAACCTCGTGCGATGCCCTTCGTCAGCGCCAGAAGGCCCCCCTTGGCCGCCCCGTAGGCGAGGTGCTCGGCGTCATCACCTCGGTGCGAGGATCGGCTGGCGACGTTCACGATGATGCCGCCGCGCCGCTGACGGAAGTGGTTGAGCGCATGCCGGCAGAGATCAGCCGGTGCGGCCAGGTTCATAGTGAGGTTCGCGGACGATCCCGCCTGCCACTGCCCCTCGTCCTCGATCGGACTGCCGATCCACACCTCGTCAGAGGCGACTTCCTGCAGCCGAACGCTGCTTTGTCGGTCTGGAGGGCAGCGCTCGATGCCACCGGCCATGTCGACGTGCTGTTCAACAACGCGGGGTGCGGTGCAGCGCACGCGCCGTGGCCGCTCCGATGCCCCGTGACGCGCCGGTGACGAGGACCGTGCGGGCGGTCGCTCGAGGTGCCGTCATCACGCCATCGCCTGTACGTCAGTCGGCGCTACGACGCGGCCCGGCGTCGAAAAGCCATCCCGCGAGACGACGGATGCTAGTGGTGCGGCGCCATCGGGCCGGCCGGTGGGGTGGGAGCCAGCCGCACGCAGGGCGGCAGCACGACCGACCTCTCGCCGACATCGACCCGGGTGCGTCGTCCGGATCCGGAGGCGGTGCGGTGAGCGCGGTGGAACTGCCAGCGGGTCATTCCCAGGTGACCTCCTTCGACGTCTGGACACAGATGGCATCCACGAGGGCTGCACACATGCCGCGGGCCCCGCGGAACCGGCGTACGGGTTGTTCGGTCCAGTGCAGCGCCTTCGATGCCCTGACGCCGGTGCGCCTTCCGAGCCACCTTGCACCGGTTGGCGAGGGTGCTTCCGCGCTGCTGGAAGGGTTCGAGGTCTGGGTGCCCAGGACGCGCCTGGCACATGCAGGCGGCACAAGAGTCCACCGGCGTCATCACCCAGTTGCACGGGACGGTCAACGAGGCCAGACGGTCACGGTCGAGCGCCAACGGTGTCACTGCACGATGAAGACCTGGCCGGTCTCGGCACCCTCGATGGAGCGGACGTACGCCGCGGCGGCGACGTCGACCCCGACCGGCGTGACACCTGGGAAGAGATGGCCGTACGCCGCCATGCTCTCGGCGAACACCGTGGGGCTGACGGCGTTGATGCGTTGCGGGGCGAGTTCGATGGCTGCGGCACGCACAAAGGACTCCACGGCTCCGTTCACCATGGCGGCCGCGCTCCCGGTGACGATGGGCTCGCGGTTCAGGATTCCTGCGATCAGGGTGAATGAGCCGCGCTCGGCGACGTGCCGCGTGCCCTGCCGGACCAGCTCGATCTGGGCGCCGACCTTGCCGCGATAGGCGCTCAGGTAGTCCTCGGGTGTCATGTCGACGAAGTGCTTGTACGGCACGTCGCCAGCGGTACAGACCACCGCATCGAGACCACTCGCCTGAGCGAAAACCGCGGCGATCTGGTCACCGTCGGCGATGTCGGCTCGGATGTCACCGGCCGTGCGTCCGACGGTGATGACGTGGTGCCCACGCCCGGTGAGCGTCTCGCCCACCGCGCATCCGAGGCGCCCCGTCGCCCCGACCAACAAGACCCTCATGGTGCCCACCTCCGCTGCAGTTCCATGCCCGTGTCCTTCCCGCCCACCGGACGTGTCACCGTGCCGCGAGCAGGTCGGCCGGGTCCGCGAACGGCAGCTGGTGCGCCTCGGCGACCGGCTGGTTGACGAGGTCTCCCCCGAGCGTGCTCAGGCCGAGCCGGAGGGCGGGATCGACCTTGGCCGCGCCGACCACACCGTGCCGTGCGACCCGGACCAGGTAGGGCAGCGTGGCCGAGGTCAGGGCGAGGGTGGAGGTGCGGGCGACCGCCCCGGGGATGTTGGCCACGCAGTAGTGGATGACGTCCTCCTCCACGTACGTGGGGTCGGAGTGTGTGGTCGGCCGGCTGGTCTCGAAGCAGCCACCCTGGTCGATGGCGATGTCGACGACCACGCTGCCCGGCCGCATCGCGGCGATCATCTCCCGGCTGACCAGCTTTGGTGCTTTGGCGCCGGGCACGAGGACTGCGCCGATCACGACGTCTGCCTCGGCCACGTAGGCCGCCGTCCGCGCTCGATTGGGGGTCACCAGGTCCAGCCGCCCGCCGAAGATGTCGGAGAGATAGGCCAGCCGAGCCGGGTTGGTGTCGAGGACCCGCACTATGGCCCGCATGCCCAGCGCGATCTTCGCCGCCTCGGTGCCGGCAACCCCGCCGCCGATGATGAGGACCTTCGCCGCGGGGGTGCCCGGGACGCCGCCGAGCAGGATCCCAGCCCCGCCGGCGGGGTTCTCCAGATGGTGCGCGGCGGCCTGGACGGCCATCCGGCCGGCGACCTCACTCATGGGCGTGAGCAGCGGGAGCTTGCCGTCGGCGGTCTGCACGGTCTCATAGGCGATGGAGTCGATCCGCCGCTTCAGCAAGAACTCGGTCAGCCCGCGGTCGGCGGCCAGGTGCAGGTAGGTGAACAGCTGCTGGCCCGGACGGAAGCGGTCGTACTCCGCGGGTACCGGCTCCTTGACCTTGACGATGAGGTCGGCGGCGGCGAACACCTCGTCGGCGGTCGGCACGACCTTGGCGCCGGCCGTGGCGTACTCGTCGTCCGCGAACCGGGACCCAGCACCGGCGCCGGCTTGCACGACCACCTGGTGACCATCGTGCAGGAGTTCCACGACCCCATCGGGGGTGAGTGCAACCCGCCTCTCGTTGTCCTTGATCTCGCTCGGTACTCCGACGACCAGCGTGCTCATGGCGTGTCTCCTCCGGTGGTCGCCCCGTGCGGTGGCACCGGAGCGAGGGTTGTCGAGTCACGACGCCAGGTGCCGTCGTGGGTTCGCAGGGACGGGTGACCGTCCGTCGTCAGAGCAGGTCTTGGGCCTGGGTCAGCGTCGCCCGCAGGATCTGCTCTATCTGGTCAAACTCGGCCTGGCCGCAGATGAGCGGCGGAGCCACCTGGACGACGACGTCACCCCGGTCGTCGGGGCGGCAGTACAGGCCGTTGTCGAACAACGCGCCGGGCAGGAAGCCGCGCACGAGCCGCTCCCGCTCCGCGGCGTCGAAGGTCTGCCGGGTGGCCTTGTCCTTGACCAGCTCGACGGCCCAGAAGTAGCCGTCCCCGCGGACGTCGCCGACGATCGGCAGGTCCAGCAGCTTGCCCAGGGTGGCGCCCAGCGCGGTCTCGTTGTCCAGCACGCGCTGGTTGAGCCCCTCCCGCTCCATCAGGTCGAGGTTGGCGAGCGAGACGGCAGCGGCCACGGGGTGGCCGCCGAAGGTGTAGCCGTGTGGAAAGGCCACGTTAGGGCGCAGGAAGGGCTCCATCACCCGCTCCGAGGCGATCATCGCGCCGATCGGGCCGTACCCGGAGCTCATCCCCTTGGCGCACGTGATCAGGTCAGGGACGTAGCCGAACTTCTCGCAGGCGAACGTCGCACCGTGCCGGCCGAAGGCGCAGATGACCTCGTCGGAGACGAGCAGGACGTCGTGCCGGTCGCAGATCTCGCGGACCCGCTCGAAGTAGCCCGGCGGCGGCACCAGGCAGCCGCCGGAGTTCTGCACCGGTTCCAGGAACACCGCGGCGACGGTGTCGGCGCCCTCGAAGAGGATGGCCTCCTCGATCCGGTCGGCGGCCCACAGCCCGAAGGCCTTCGGGTCGTCGGCAAACTCCGGGTGGCGGTAGAGGTTGGTGTTGGGCACCCGGAAGCCGCCCGGGGCGAGCGGCTCGAAGTCCTTCTTCATGGCGGGCAGCCCGGTGATGGCCAGGGCGCCGTGTGGGGTGCCGTGGTAGGCCACCGCCCGGCTGATCACCTTGTGCTTCTGCGGCTTCCCGATCAGCTTGAAGTACTGCTTGGCGGCCTTCCACGCCGACTCCACCGCCTCTCCCCCGCCGGTGGTGAAGAAGACGCGGTTCAGGTCGCCGGGCGCGAGGCCGGCGATCCGCTCGGCCAGCTCGGCCTGCACCGGGGTGGTGTAGCCCCACACCGGGAAGTACGCCAGCTCGGCGGCCTGCTTGGCGGCCGCCTCGGCGAGTTCGCGACGCCCGTGCCCCACCTGGACGACGAACAGCCCGGACAGGCCGTCGAGGATCTTCCGGCCCTGGTTGTCCCAGATGTAGGCACCCTCGCCGCGGGTGATGACCGGGACCGGCGTCTCCGGATGGCGGCCCTGGCGGGCGAAGTGCATCCAGAGGTGGTCCGCGGCACGCGCGGCCGTCGCATCCGGGATCCCGGCCGGGGGCTGCTCGATCGAGGTGGTCATGTCGGGCTCCTCGTGGCTTCGGGGTCGGACGAGCGCTGCCACGAGTCTGCTGACACCTGCCCTCGTCGTCACCCGACGATCTGTACCGGCCTCCGCGATCGGCCCGACAGTCCGTAGGGACAGAGCGGCATGTCCGACTGGCCGAAGTGATCGACCCGCCGCCGATGCGGGATCGCCGACACGGCTATGGGAGCCGGCGCAGCACCTCGTCGACGCTGCGCCTGATGTGCTCCTCGACCTCGGCGGCGATCGTGGACTCGTCGCCCTCCTCGATGACGCGGACCAGCCGACGGTGGAGCGTCGCATCCCGCTCCGGGTCGTGTCGCACCGCCTGGTCCACGGTGAGCGCGATGTGTATCTGCGATCCCACCAGCGGCCAGATCTTGCGCAGCGTCGGGCTGTCGGCCTGGTCCCAGATCGCCTTGTGCAGCCCGATGTGGGTCACGTGCGCCTGCAGGTCGTCCGCGCGCTCGATGGCGGCGAGGTGACGCGCCAACGCCTCTCGGACGCCGTCCATCGCCGGTCCGTGCGGATCTTGCGACAGGCGCAGGGCCGCCATGGTCTCCAACGTCATACGAACTTCGGCGACGTCTCGCAGTTCATCGGCCGTGGGTTGCGCGACGTGGATCCCCTTGTAGGGCACCTGGACAAGAGCCCCCTCGTGGACCAACTGCTGGAGCGACTCCCGCAGGGTGGGGCGGCTGACCCCGAGTGCTTCGGCGAGGTGGACCTCCTTGATGCGCTGGCCCGGTTGCAGCTCGCCGGTGAGGAGCGCGCGCCTGATCCGCGTCGTGACCTCCTCCCGCCGGGTGGACGAGACGACCACCCCGCCTCGCAGGGTCACTGCCGGTTTCGGCACACACATCTCCCCACGTACACATTGCCTGACAGTCCTCATCGATTGTCCATGATCGCCAACGCCTGCGCGCAGAGCCACGAGGCGGGCCGTCCCAGGGCACCGCATCGACCGCTGGACGGTGCGCCCCGATGAGCCCGAGCGTGAGGGCCAACTGCAGGCCCGGGGCCGTCTCCGCCGAGGTCTACGTCACCCGATCGATCGCCCGCATCGTCGCGTGCAGCCGGACCATCCCGGGCTGGTGGACGTCGCCCCGCAACGACCCCCGACGGTCACCGGTGGGGCCCCTCGCGTGTGACCTCGCCGACGCCCCAGGGATCCTGCCGCCCTGGCGCGCCGCCACCGCCCGGCAACTGGTACGACCTGGCGGCGAAGAGCGGCGCCAACGTGCACGACTTCGAGGGGTGGCGCAGGCAATGACGCTGCTGAAGCAGGGCCGTATCGACGCCACGGTCACCGACCGCCTGACCTTCCTGTACTGGCAGAAGACCACCGGTGACACGAGCCTCGGGGTGGCCGCGACGACGGACCAGTCGCACAACGCCTTCGCGTTCCGCCCCTGAGGCCGGGTCGCCGGACACGTGCCAGCGGCGATGCTCGGACCGATCGAGGCAGCGGCCGCTGTGGTGCCGGTGGCGTACAGCAGCCGCACGGGCGCCGGACCGGTGCTGCGGCACACCTACGGTTTCCGGGGCTCGGAGCGGGATCTGCACCGCATGGGACTCCTGGACGCCGGTGACCTCCCACCGCTCAAGGCCCGGGTGCTGTTGGTCGCCGCGCTGTGGTCGGAGCGCGACCGCGACGCCCAGCGGCGGGTCTTCGCCGCCCACGCGCTCCCCTGACACCTCACCGTCGAGCGGGGCCGACCCTCACAGGCAGCGGTGGACGGCCTGCCAGAACCAGTCTGTCCCGTCGCCCGGACCGCCGTAGCCGCGGGTGGTCAGCAGCACCGCCACCAGGTCGCGGTGCGGATCGACCCAGCCGGTGGTGCCGGTGCCGCCGTCCCAGCCCCACCGGCCGGCCGCCTGCCAGGGCTCTCTGCCGCCGGTGTCCACCCCGACCTGCAGACCCCACGACGTCCCGGCGGGCAGGAAGTCACCAGCGCCGCGGCGCTGGGCGGGCGTGAGGGAGTCGCTGGTCATCGCCGCGACCGAGGCCTGGCGCAGCACCGGCGCGCCGCCGTCGGCCAGCGCGCAGAGGAAGGTCAGCACGTCCTCCGCCGTGGACACCAGCCCGGCGGCCAGTCCCTCGAACCGCGGGGCCCGGGCCGCGCGGCCGTCGGCCGCGTCCAGCAGCCGCAGTCGGCCGTCCTGGGGCAGGTAGGCGGCGGTGAGCCGGGATGGGTCGACGGCGGAGAACCCGGTGGACCGCAGCCCGAGCGGACCGGTGACCCGCTCGGCGAGCAGTTCGCGCAGCGGCCGATCGGTGGCGCGGGCCAGCAGGACCGACAGGACGTCGGTGCTGCAGTGGTAGGTCCAGCGCTCTCCCGGCTGGGCGAGCAGCGGCAGCTCCGCCCATCGGGCCAGGTACTCGTCGGGCCCGACGCCCGGGGACTCCGGCCCGGGGCCGATGCCGGCCGCGGCGACCGCCCGGTCGAGCGGCGAGCCGTCCCAGGGCCGGCCGAACCCGGCGGTGCTGCTGAGCAGGTGCCCGACGGTGATCGGGACGGACGCCGCCACGGTGTCGTCCAGGGGCCCGCGCGGGGTGTGCAGCACGCGGGGCGCGGCGAGCTCGGGCAGCCAGCGGGCCACCGGGTCGTCCGGGCGCAGCACGCCGTCCTCGACCAGGGCGAGGGTGAGCGCCCCGGCGAACGGTTTGGACAGCGACGAGAGCCGGAACAGCGCGTCCGGGCCGGCCGGGGCCCCGCCGAGGGTCAGGCAGCCGCCGGCGCGGACCTCGATCTCGCCGCGGTACCGGACGGCGGCGGCCCAGCCGGGCACGCGGCCGTCCTCGACCCGGGCCTGCAGGGCGGACCACACGGTGACGAACCGGGACAGGTGCGACATGCCGGGGCCTCCTGGGGACGACGCGCTCGTCGTCAGAGACCGTCGGCATCCAGCGGACTCATCGCTGCCGGCCGGGTCCGGGAACTCAGGCCGGCCCCGACCCGGTCCGCAGCGGTGCCGCCGGCGTCGTGTGGCACATCAGCAGGGCCGCTCCCGATGCGGTCAGGACCGCGCCAGCGAGGAAGGCCACGGGGATGCTGCTGGTCGCCGCCACCACGCCGAGCAGGACTGGACCACCGCTGAACCCGAGGTCGATGAAGACGGTCGCCGTCCCGGCTGCGCTGCCGCGCTCGGTCGGCGGAACGCGGCTGAAGACCGCGGCGAAGGCGGCGGGCGTGAGGAAGGCCGTTCCGACGCCCAACACGGCCGCGCCGGCGACGAGGGCCCATGCCGTGGGGACGACGGCGCAGAGCACCAGCCCCGCTCCGCTCACCCCCAGTGCGAAGGCGGACAGACGCAGCGGGGGCAGCCGGTCGGGCAGGGTCGCGAACACGACCCGGCAGGTCACCACCACGCTTCCGAAGACGGCGGGAACGGTGCTCCACAGGTCCAGGCCCAGATCGGTGGCGTACAACGCCGCGAACGCGAGGAAGCCGGAGACTGCCGCCACCCCGGTGGACAGTCCCAGTCCGGGGACCAGCGCGGCAGGATGGAACAGCGGCGCGGGAAGACCGGCTTCGACGACGGCCTCGAGCGTCTCGGGTACCCGGACGGCGAGCAGCGCGGCGGCTCCCAGCAGCAACGCGGTGGCGGCCCACACCAGCGGGAAGCCGCTCCAGCGGAGCAGGGCCTGCCCCATCAGGGGGCCGGCCGCCAGGCCCACGTACAGGGCCAGCGAGTTGTAGCTCAACGCCTCGCCGGCTCTGCCCGGCTGCGCGAGGTCGGCCAGGGCGGCGAACCCGGCGACGAAGTACAGCGCCTCGGCGGCACCCAGGAGCAGTCGCAGGACCACCAGCCAGGCCGGCTCGGTGACCAGGAGGTGACCGAGGACGAGCACGGCGAACAGGGCTGCGCCGCCGATCAGCAGGGGGCGCCGACCGCGGCGGTCCGCCCAGCGGCCGGCCAGCGGGCGGAGCGCCAGGGTGGTGACGCTGAACGCCCCGACCGCGAGGCCGACCGCGGCCGGTCCACCACCCAGGGGCCCGGTCACGAAGAACGGGGTGACCCCGATCAGCACCCCGCCGGCCGTGCAGTACGCCAGGTCGGACAGCGTCAAGGCGATGAAGGCGGGGGTGAACAACGTGTCCGGGGACCGTTGCATGGCCCGGCACGCTACTCGCGGGAGACGGTGGACGGACCTCCTCTCGACCGCAGCCGGTGAGCCGGCGCGGATGGCGTCCGCCGGTCACTCAGGCGACCGGCGCGCCCCCGTCCCCGACTCAGGAGACCTTGATGGCCGAGACGTCGAACTCCACCTGGACCCGGTCGCTGACCAGCACACCGCCGGTGTCCAGCACCGTGTTCCAGGTGAGGTCCCACTCGCTGCGCTTGATCGCCAGCGCGCCCTCGAACCCGACCCGCAGGTTGCCGAAGGGGTCCAGCGCGGAGCCGGTGAGGGTGAAGTCGATCGACACCGGACGGGTCACGCCCTTAATCGTCAGATCGCCGGTGACCTGGTAGACCTCGGCGTCGACCTGCTCGACCTCGGTCGACCGGAAGACGATCTCCGGGAAGCGCTCCACGTCCAGGAAGTCCGCGGACCGCAGGTGCGCGTCGCGGTCCGGGACCCCGGTGTCGACGCTGGCGGTCGCGATGCGCAGCTCGACGCTGCTGGCCGCGGGGTCCGCCACGTTGAGGTGGGCGGTCCCGGCGAACTCGGTGAAGGACCCACGGACGGTGGTCACCATGGCGTGCCGGGCGCGGACGCCGATGCGGGTGTGCGCGACGTCGACGGAGTACTTCCCGGTCACGTCGGCGAGCGCACTGGTGGCTGCATCGAAGTCCGTCGCGGCACCCTCGGGTGCGCGGTGCTTGGCCACGGGTCGGTGCTCCTCGCTCGGGTGGGTGGACAGGTGGAGTGTCCCCGATGGTCCTCCCACGCGCGGCACGTGGCCCTGCGGGGGGGACGGGGTGTCGCCGTCGCCCGCTCGACCACCGGGCGATCCTGCGGGCACGGGAGCCGCGGAACGCGGACGAGGCCCCACCCCCGTCGGGGTGGGGCCTCGTCGGCGGGTCAGGCCGCTGCTGGGGTCAGTACCAGTTCTTGGCCTTGGAGTGGGACCACGCGCTGCACGGCGAGCCGTACCGCGACTCGATGTAGATCAGCCCGGCGTCGATCTGGCGGTACGGGTCTGAGGTCTTGGCGATCCCGGTGCTCGCCCAGGTCGAGTTCAGGAACTGCGGGATGCCGTAGGCGGTGCTGGAGGGGTTCTGCGCGTTGGGGTTCCAGCCGCTCTCCTTGCCCCACAGGTTCTCGAGGCAGGAGAACTGCGACGAGTCACCGCCGACCTTGGCGAGCGCGTAGTCCTGGTACGAGCCCGATGCGGCGACGCTGCCGGACCGCGGCGCCGGGGACTCCTCCTTGGCGGCCCGGGCGGCAGCAGCCTCCTCGGCGGCCTGGGCCTCGGCGGCGAGCCGGGCCTCCTCCGCGGCCTTGGCCTCGGCGGCGAGCCGGGCCTCCTCGGCGGCCTTCGCCTCAGCGGCGGCCTGGTCGGCGGCAGCCTGGGCAGCGGCGGCCGCGGCCTGCTCGCCCTCCCGCTGGCTGCGCTGCGCGGCGAGCTCACCGAGCCGCTCGCCGACGACGCCGTCCGCGACGACGCTCTGCTGCGAGGTCAGCCCGAGGGTGGCGGCGACGCTGACCGGCTCGGCCGTGGCCTGGGCCGCGGGCTCACTCGTGGCGAGCACGTTGACCATGATCGCGCCCGCGGCGGCGGCCGCCAGGTAGATGGCGGGACGGCGGAAGCCGGCCGGGGTGCGCCGGCTGCGGCGCGGGGAGTCGGTCCCGACCGTGGCGTCCGCCTCGGCCAGCGCGTGGACGTCGGTGGCAGGAACCTGCTCGATCGAGGTGTGCGCGTTGGTGCCGTGGGACATGAAGAGAGGGGCTCCGGATCTTCCGTGGCCGCCTACCGAGTTAGCTGACGGGTTCGGGCTGGAAGTCGCCCTACCCGTCCCAGGCACACGTGTGCCCGAGGCGGGATTCACCCCAGTGCTGCGGTGGGTCCCCGGCTCGCTGCGCGCAGCGACTCGGCGGCATCCGGTGCGGGCTCCCCCGGGTGGGGATCTGTCGTCCGACCGAATACTGCCAACGTACGGGCCGTTACCTGGCCGTGACAATCGCCGGGGCCCGATTTCGTCGTGATCTGCCACTCGTTGCGCAGGACGCCGAGGTGTGGCAGCACCCCTGGGGCGGGTGTGACGGGTGCGCTCAGGGCAGTCGCCAGACCGTCGTCCGGCGCACCTGCTCCCCATCGGCGTCCGGGACGTCGTACTCAGCCGCCGCGATCAACCCCTCCCGCGGCACGTAGGCCCGGCCCGGGTCGCCGAGCAGCACGGTCGCGCCGCGGAGCCAGGCCTGGCCGAGGAAGGGCAGCACCCGGGCGGTCATCTCCCGGTCGTAGCAGACGTCGCCGGCCAGCACGACGTCGACGGCGGGGGGCTCGCCGTCCAGCACGTCGCCCACCACCTCGATCCCGGACACCCCGTTGACCTGCTCGTTGAGGGCGACGGCGGTGTGCGAGTACGGGTCGACGTCGCTGGCGACGACCGCGGCCGCACCGGCCCGCAGCGCGGCGACGGCGACCAGCCCGCTGCCGGCGCCCAGGTCGAGGACCCGCCGACCGGCGACGACCTCCGGGTGGTCCAGCACGTAGCGCGCCAGGGCCTGGCCGCCCGGCCAGGCGGCGGCCCAGAACGGCGGGTCCTGCCCGGCGCCGCCGACCTCGGTCTCCATCGCCTCCCAGAGGGCCACGACGTCGTCGGCGACGTGCAGCTGCACCTCGGGGACCAGGGACGGGCGGGCGAGCCGGGTGTGGCCCTGCAGGAAGGACGGCGGGACGGCGCGCGGAGCGGACACCCCGTCAGTGGACACCGCGACCGGGACCGCGGACCGGCCGGGTCCTCGGGGTCAGTGGCGGCGCTTGCTGCGCACCACGGTCACCGGGCACGGCGCGTGGTGCGTGATCTGGTCGCTGGTCGACCCGAGCATCAGGCCGGCGAAGCCACCCCGGCCGCGGGCGCCCACCACCAGCAGGTCGGCGTGTTCCGCCGACTGGATCAGCGCCTTCACCGGTGCGACGTGCACGACGTGGCACGTGACCTGGCGGGCCCGCTCGGCGCCGAGCGCCGCCACCACGTCGGCTTCGAGGTCGGTCAGGACCGCCTTCTCGTAGTCGGTCATCGGCGGGACGTAGCCCACCTCCCAGCTGGACGGCTGAGGCGCGGTGGCGATCCGCCAGCTGCGCACCACGTGCAGGGGCCAGGAGGCACGCTCGGCCAGCCGGGCCGCCCACTGCAGGGCGTCCTGCGCGCAGGCGGACCCGTCGTGGCCCACGACCACGCCCCCGTCGATCACCGCCCGGGTCGAGACCTCGTGCTCGCCGCCCGGCTCGCGGACCGCATCGTCCCGCTCCGCCGTCCGTGCCGCGTCCGCTGACTGGTCGGTCACCGTCGTCCTCCCCTGGCCGCACCCGGCACCGCGCCGGGACCTGTCCCACCCTGGCGCACGACGGGCCGGTCGGGCCAGGGACAACCGCGCGCCGTCGATGTGCCCGCGGCCTGCAGCTCGGATCGCGCGGGCCGCCTACCTGCACTTGACTGGATCACGAGCCGGCGTCCGTGCCGGCCGGCCGGCGCTGCGCCGGCCGTGGAGCGAGGAGATCGGGAGAGAGGGCGTCCATGGAGCACTTCACGATCGCCACCGTCGCCGAGCAGAGCGCCGACTTCCGTCGGGTGCTGTGGACGGGCGAGCACACCCAGCTGGTGATCATGACCATCCCGCCGGGCGGGGAGATCGGCGAGGAGGTGCACGACGTCGACCAGATCCTGACCTTCGTCAGCGGCACCGGCCAGGCGCAGGTCGGTGGTCAGAAGAAGAACGTCGCGCAGGGCGACCTGGTGGTCGTCCCGGCGGGCAAGAAGCACAACTTCGTCAACAACGGGGTCAACCCCCTGGTGCTCTACACCGTGTACGGCCCGCCGGAGCACGCCGACAAGGCGGTGCACCACACCAAGGAGGAGGCCGACGAGCTCGAGGAGCAGGGCAAGGACGAGCCGCCGACGTCCGACTGATGACCCCCCTCGGGCGGGGCGGCGCTGCCCCCCGCCCGAGGGGCCTGTCCACAACCCCGCCGTCCTGACCGGAGGCACCCATGGCCCATCCCACCGTCGCCGCCCAACTGGTCGAGATGCTGCGGGACGCCGGGGTCCGCCGGGTCTACGGCGTCGTCGGCGACAGCCTCAACCCGATCGTGGACGCCATCCGGCACACCGACGGGATCGAGTGGGTGCACGTGAGCAACGAGGAGGGCGGCGCGTTCGCCGCCGCCGCGGAGGCCCAGGTGACCGGCCGGCTCGCGGTCTGCGCGGGCTCGTGCGGTCCCGGCAACACCCACCTCATCCAGGGGCTCTACGACGCCCACCGGAGCGGCACGCCGGTGCTGGCGATCGCCTCGCACGTCCAGTCGCAGGAGATCGGGACGGGGTTCTTCCAGGAGACCCACCCGGAGCGCGTCTTCCAGGAGTGCTCGTACTGGTGCGAGGTGGTCACGCCCAAGCAGATGCCGCACGCCCTGCGGGTGGCCGTCCAGACCGCGGTCGGCAGGCGCGGGGTCTCGGTCGTGGTGCTGCCCGGCGACCTCGCCGCCGAGGAGTCCGGCGGGCCGACCGAGGCCATGACCCTGGTGACCGAGCCGTCACCGGTGCGGCCGGCCCCGGACCAGGTCGCGGCCCTGGCGGAGGCGATCAACTCGGCCCGCACGGTGACCCTGTTCTGCGGCGCCGGCTGCGCGGGGGCGCACGACGAGGTGATGGAGCTGGCCGGCCGGGTGCTCGCTCCCGTCGGGCACGCCCTCGGCGGCAAGGAGGTCATCCAGCACGACAACCCCTACGACGTCGGGATGAACGGGCTGCTGGGCTACGGGGCGGCGCACAAGGCCACCCACGAGGCGGACCTGCTGGTGCTGCTGGGCACCGACTTCCCGTACACGAACTTCCTGCCGCAGCGGAGGACGGCCCAGGTGGACGCGGACGTCTCGCACCTGGGCCGGCGCACCCCGCTGGAGGTCGCCGTGCACGGGGACGTCGGCGAGACCATCCGGGCGCTGCTGCCGCTGCTCGAGCAGAAGAAGGACCGGCGCTTCCTCGAGTCGATGCTGCGCCAGCACGCCGAGGCGCTGGAGAAGGTGGTCGGCGCCTATGCGTCGCGGGTGGAGCACATGCGGCCGATCCACCCCGAGTACGTCGCGGCGCAGCTGGACGAGCTGGCCGCCGACGACGCGGTGTTCACCGTGGACACCGGGATGTGCAACGTGTGGGCGGCCCGGTACCTCACGCCGAACGGACGGCGGCGGGTGATCGGGTCGTTCAAGCACGGGTCGATGGCGAACGCGCTGCCGCACGCGGTGGGAGCGCAGTTCGCCGACCGCGACCGGCAGGTGGTCTCGATGAGCGGCGACGGCGGGCTCGCCATGCTGCTCGGCGAGCTGATCACCGTCCGGCTGCACCGGCTGCCGGTCAAGATCGTGCTGTTCAACAACGCCTCGCTCGGCATGGTGAAGCTCGAGATGATGGTCGACGGGATCCCGGACTTCCAGACCGACCACGAGCCGACGGACTTCACCGCGATCGCCGAGGGTGTGGGCATCCGGGCGATGCGGGTGGAGGACCCGCGCGACGTCCGCGACACCCTGGTGCGGGGGCTGGCCGAGCCCGGTCCGGTGCTCATGGAGTTCGTGACCGACGCGAACGCGCTGTCGATCCCGCCGGCGATCACCGGCGAGCAGATCCGCGGGTTCGCCGCGTCGGCGACCAAGACGGTGCTGGGCGGTGGCGTGGGCAAGATGATCGACCTGGCCCGCGCCAACCTCCGGAACGTGCCCCGCCCGTAGCCGCCGGGCGGGACGGCCCGCCCGGCGGATCAGGCGGCGTTCGCGCCGGTGGTGCGGCTGCCGTACCAGCTGATCAGCAGGTGACTGCGGACGGCGGCGGGCAGCGCACCCCAGCGCAGCAGCGCGGCGCGGGCGGGCAGTGCGCTCGCCGCGGCCAGCTGCCCCAGCTCCCGGACCCGCTCGGGGCGCGGACTGAGCGGACTGCGGTCGTGCAGGCCGGTGGCCAGATGGCTGTCGAAGGCCACGAGGATGTCGGCCTGGTGCGCGGGATCGAACCACTGGGGGCTCCGCAGCGAGCCCCGCTCGACGTCCTGACGGATCACACCGCCCTTATCGGCAGGACGCAGCCGCCCCGCTACTCGATCGGGGCGACCATGAGCCCACCGCCACAGTCGTCACAGCCGCCACTCGAGGTCGGGCATCGCGGGCCGGCAGTGTCCAGCAGCTGCCGGGCCCAGAAGGGGGCTCCTCATCCGCCGGGACGGTCGGGGGCAGGCTGAGCCCGGGCGGCCGGGTGGTGCGGGTGACCCCGGAGGTCCAGCTGCTCCAGCAGCTCGACCTGGAGAGGGGATACGACAGTTCTTCCTCGTCAGCGGCCCGACGACGGCCGGCAGACGCCGGAGCGGGCGGGCGGTGCGCGAGGCGGGCCGCGCCTCCGCGGAGCCGTCGGACCCGCCGGGCAGACTGCCGGCCGTGGAGAACTCCCCCGACGCCGTCGTCGCCCGGCTGCGACCGCTGTTCGTCGCCGTCCGCGACGCGCTGGCCGCCGGGGTCGCCGTGAGCCGCCGGATCCACGCCGATCATGGGTGGCAGCCCTCGGCCGACCGGCACCTCGACCACCAGCTGGTCCGGCGCGAGGCCATGGAGCGGCTCCGGCCGTTCGGCGCGCACCTGGACGACGGCCCGCTCAGCGGCCAGCTCGACCTGCTCGACCTCGGCACGGACAACCTGGGGCTGCCGATGAGCGGGCTGATCCTGCACACCGCGACCGACGTGGTCCGCGTCTGGCACAGCGACGACGGGGAGCCGCCCGCGGCCGACACCCAGGGGCTGCGCGAGTTCTACCGGCAGGCCCCGGTCCAGCAGACCCAGCTGGCCCTCGGTGCCTCCGACGAGCGGCAACCCGGCCGCGCCCACCTGGCCCTGCTCTGGGCCGACGGGCAGCTGCCCGGTGGGCGCACCGGCCTGGTCCGCCTCGACCTGGTCCGGCCGCGCGGCTCGACCGGCCGGCGGGTCGACGTGGACTGGCACGTCGGCCTGCTGGACCGGCTCGGCGACCGGGCCGCCTGAGGTCGGACGGGCAGTCAGGGGAAAGCCGGGAGGAGTCAGCAGGCGACCGACAGCCACTGGGACGTACTCCACGGCACCCCAGCGGGTGCGACCGGCGCCACACCACGCACAATGTCGGGGTGCACAGAGGCAGGAACGTAGACCCCGGAATCGCCCGCTCGTGGCTGTTGGTGAACGGCGCTCGCAAGGAGCTGTTCGACGAGGCCCACGACTCGCGCGCCGACCAGATCATCCTCGACATCGAGGACGCGGTCGACCCGGCACGCAAGCCCGACGCCCGGGCCGACGTCGTGGACTACCTGTCCAGCGGCGAGAAGAAGGCGTGGGTGCGGATCAACGACCACTCCACCCCGTTCTGGGCCGACGACGTCGCCGCGCTGGCCGGGCTGCCCGGTCTCAACGGCGTGATGCTGGCCAAGACCGAGCTCGCCGAGCACGTCACCGAGACCTTCGACCGGCTCGGCGGCGCCACCCCGGTGCTCGCGCTGGTCGAGTCCGCGCAGGGCATCGAGGAGGCGGTGAACATCGCCCGCGCCCGTGGCGCGTTCCGGCTCGCCTTCGGCAGCGGCGACTACCGGCGCGACACCGGTACCAGCGCCGACGACCTGGCGATGGCCTACCCGCGGTCCCGCCTGGTCATCGCCAGCCGGGTCGGCGGGCTGCCCGGCCCGATCGACGGCCCGACCGTGAGCACCAGCCACCCCATCCTGCGCGAGCAGTCGGCGCTCACCGTCTCCCTCGGCCTCACCGGCAAGCTGTGCCTGCAGATGGACCAGCTCCCGGTGATCAACGAGGTGATCAGCCCGACGCCGTCGGACGTCGCCTGGGCCCGCGACTTCCTCGCCGACTTCGAGGCCCGCGGCCGCGTCATCCGCGACGGCAGCGACCTGCCCCGCCTCGGCCGGGCGCGGAAGATCGAGAACCTCGCCAGCGCCTTCGGCGTCGAGCCCAGCTGAGCAAGGACCCTCCTGCCCGCCGCCGCTCGCAGGCTCGCAGCGGGCCCCTGCAGGAGGGCCGCACACGGCCCCCTCCGCACCTGCGGAGGGGGCCGTTCTCACGTCCCGAGGGTGCCGACCGCGACCGTGGCGTCGAGGTCGTCGTCGCGGACCACCCCCGCCCGGAGCCCGGCCGCGGTCATCGCCGCGGCCGTCGCCGACGCCTGCCGCTCGCTGGTCTCGACCAGCAGCACGCCGCCCGGCGCCAGCCACGGCGGGGCGCCCGCCGCGATCCGGCGGTGCAGGTCGACGCCGTCCGCCCCGCCGTCGAGCGCGGTGCGGGGCTCGTGGTCCCGGGCCTCCGGCGGCATCAGCCCGATCGCCGCGGTGGGCACGTACGGCGCGTTCGCGGTCAGCACGGCCACGCGCCCCCGCAGCGCCCCCGGCAGCGCGTCGAACAGGTCCCCCTGGTGGACGGCGCCGGAGCCCAGGTTGCGCCGGGCGACCGCGACCGCGGCCGGGTCCAGGTCCGCGGCGTGCACCTCCACCCCCGGGACGGCGGCCGCCACCGCCGCGGCCACCGCTCCGGACCCGCAGCAGAGATCGACCACGACGTCCCCCGGCCGGACGCGCGGCGCGGCCAGCCGCACGACCAGCTCCGTGCGGCGCCGCGGCACGAAGACCCCGGGCCCGACCGCGATCCGCAGCCCGCAGAACCCCGCCCAGCCCAGCAGGTGCTCCAGCGGCTCCCCCGTGACCCGGCGTCCGACCAGCTCCTCGAGCTCGGCCGGCGTGCCGGCGGTGTCCAGCAGCAGCCGCGCCTCGTCCTCGGCGAACACGCAGCCGGCCGCCCGCAGCCGCCGGACCACCGGCTCGGCGGCGGTCACCCGGGTCAGGCCTGCCGGTAGGTCGCGTCGGGCACGTCGGTGACGAACATGTGCCCGGGCGCGTGGGTGATCGCGAACGGCGGGCGGGAGGCCATCAACGCCGCCTGCGGGGTCACGCCGCAGGCCCAGAACACCGGCACGTCGCCGTCCTCGACGTCGACCGGGTCGCCGAAGTCCGGCCGGGACAGGTCCTCGATGCCGAGGGCCGACGGCGTCCCGACGTGCACCGGCGCCCCGTGCACCTGCGGCATCCGGGCGGTCACCTGGACCGCCGTGGGCACCAGGTGCCCGGGCACCGGGCGCATCGACACCACGAGCGGTCCCGAGAGCCGCCCGGCCGGCCGGCACGGCCGGTTGGTCCGGTACATCGACACGTTGCGGCCCTGCTCGATGTTGCGCACCGGCACGCCTGCCTCCAGCAGCGCCGTCTCGAAGCTGAAGCTGCACCCGATGAGGAAGGCGACCAGGTCGTCGGACCACAGGTCCACGACGTCGGTGGGCTCGTCGACCAGTTCCCCGTCGCGCCACACCCGGTAGCGGGGCAGGTCGGTGCGCAGGTCGGCTCCCGGCGCGAGCACCGTGTGCGGCGAGCCCTCGTCGGTCACGTCGAGCAGCGGCACCGGCTGCGGGTTGCGCTGGCCGAACAGCAGCACGTCCCAGGCCCATGCGCGGGGCACGACGAACAGGTTGGCCTGGGTGTAGCCGGGCGCCCAGCCCGACGAGGGGACGGCGAGCCCGGCGCGGTACCGCGCCCGGGACTCGGCGGGGCTCGCGGCAGGCGGGACGACGGTGGTCACGGCGCCCATCCTCCCCCCGGACCGCCGCCCACGAGACCCGTGGGCCCGGTCCTGCATCGCCCGGCCGGAACCGGGTACCGACCGCACCCGACCGACCGAGAGGGCCGCCATGGCAGACGAACCGTCCGCGACGACCGCCGCAGCGCCACCCGGCGGGCGACTGGCCGCCAGCACCCGGTCCACCCTGCTCGGCGCGATGTTCCTGATGGCCACCTCGGCCATCGGGCCCGGGTTCATCACCCAGACCACGACGTTCACCGTCCAGCTCGGTGCCGCCTTCGCCTTCGCGATCGTCATCTCGATCCTGATCGACATCGCGCTGCAGCTGAACGTCTGGCGGGTCATCGGCGTCTCCGGCCGGCGCGCCCAGGAGCTGGGCAACCTGGTCGCCCCGGGCCTGGGCTGGGTGATGGCCGCGCTGCTGCTCGTCGGTGGGCTGGTCTTCAACATCGGCAACGTCAGCGGCGCCGGGCTGGGCACCGACGCGATGTTCGGCCTGGACCCCAGGATCGGCGGGGCGCTCTCCGCCGTCGTCGCCATCGGCATCTTCCTGAGCAAGCGGGCCGGGGTGGCCGTCGACCGGATCGTCGTCGTCCTCGGCCTGGTGATGATCCTGCTGACCGCCTACATCGCGATCACCTCCGGCCCGCCGGTCGGGGAGGCGCTGAGGAACGTCGTGCTGCCCGAGCAGGTCGACTTCCTCGCGATCACGACCCTGGTCGGCGGCACGATCGGCGGCTACATCGTCTACGCCGGGGCGCACCGGCTGCTCGACTCCGGCGTCAGCGGCCCCGAGCACGTCCGCGGCATCACCCGCGGCTCGATCACCGGGATCATCATCACCGGGATCATGCGGATCGTGCTGTTCCTGGCGATCCTCGGCGTCGTGGCCGGCGGCGCAACCCTCGACCCGGAGAACCAGGCGGCCTCGGCCTTCCAGCAGGCCGCCGGCGAGGTGGGGCTGCGGGTCTTCGGCATCGTGCTGTGGGCGGCGTCGATCACCAGCGTCATCGGCGCCAGCTACACGACGGTGTCCTTCGTGACCTCCCAGTCCAGGACCAGCGACCGCACGCGCACGCTCCTCGTGGTCGGGTTCATCGCGGTCACCACGCTGGCCTTCGTGCTGCTCGGCACCCCGCCCACCACGCTGCTGGTGTTCGCCGGCGCGTTCAACGGGCTGCTGCTGCCGATCGGGATCGCCGTCCTGCTCTACGTCGCCACCCGCCGCGCCGACCTGCTGCACGGCTACCGCTACCCGCGCTGGCTGCTCGTCATCGGGTGGCTGGCCTGGCTGCTGACGCTCTTCCTGGCCGTCCGCTCGGTGCAGCCGGTCATCGAGCTCTTCTCGTGAGGCAGGCTGTCCGGATGGACCTCAACTCCGACCTCGGCGAGGGCTTCGGGCAGTGGACGCTCGGCGACGACGACGCGCTGCTGGAGATCGTCACCAGCGCCAACGTCGCCTGCGGCTTCCACGCGAGCGACCCGTCGATCATGCGGCGGGTGTGCGCCCGCGCGGTGGAGACCGGCGTCGCGATCGGCGCCCAGGTCGGCTACCGCGACCTGCCGGGCTTCGGCCGCCGGTTCATCGACGTCGAGCCCCCGGCGCTCACCGCCGACGTGCTCTACCAGCTCGGCGCCCTCGAGGCCTTCGCGCGGGTGGCCGGGTCGCGGGTGCGCTACGTCAAGCCGCACGGCGCGCTCTACAACACGATCGTCCACCACGAGGAGCAGGCCGCCGCGGTGGTCGAGGCGGTGGTCGCCTACGACCGCGGCCTGCCGGTGCTCGGCCTGCCCGGCTCGGTCTGGCTGCGGCGGGCGCAGGAGGCCGGGCTGACCACCGTGCACGAGGCCTTCGCCGACCGGGCCTACACCCCCGAGGGGACGCTGGTCTCCCGGCGGCTGCCCGGCGCGGTGCTGCACGACCCGGCCGAGATCGCCCGCCGGTGCGTCGCGATGGCCGCGGGGGAACCGATCCGGGACGTCGAGGGCGGGGAGCTCACGCTCCGCCCGGACTCGATCTGCGTGCACGGCGACACCCCCGGCGCGGTGGAGATCGCCCGGCAGGTCCGCGAGGCGCTCACCACCGGGGGGGCCGAGCTGGCCCCCTTCGCCCCCTGATGCGCCTGCTCCCCAGCGGCAGCAGCGCGCTGCTGGTCGAGCTCGACGGCCTGGACGACGTCCTCGCCCTGTACGCGGCCCTCGCCGCCGCACCGCCGGAGGGGGTGCTCGACATCGTCCCCGCGGCGCGCACGGTGCTGCTGGTGGTCGACCCCGGGCGCACCACGCTGGCCGAGGTCGCCGACACGGTGCGGCGCACGTCTCCGCGGGCCGACGCGCGCAGCACCGGCGAGGTGATCGAGCTGCCCGTGCACTACGACGGAGCGGACCTCGCCGAGTGCGCCGAGCTGCTGGGCACCGACCCCGACGGCCTGGTCCGGCGGCACGCCGACGCCGAGTGGACCGTGGCCTTCTGCGGCTTCGCGCCCGGCTTCGGCTACCTCACCCAGTCCGGCGGCTCGTGGGACGTGCCGCGCCGGCCCACTCCGCGGACCAAGGTGCCGCCGGGCTCGGTCGCGCTGGCCGGCGAGTTCAGCGGCGTCTACCCGCGGGAGTCCCCGGGCGGCTGGCAGCTCATCGGCCGCACCGACGTCGCCGTGTTCGACCTCGACCGTGAGCCCGCCGCCCTGCTGCGGCCGGGCGTCCGGGTGCGGTTCGTGCCCGCATGACCCGCCTGCTCACGGTCCTCGCCCCCGGCCCGCTGACCACCGTCCAGGATCTCGGCCGGCCGGGCCAGGCCGCGCTGGGCATCGGCCGCTCGGGCGTCTGCGACCGGTCCTCCGCCGCGCTGGCCAACCGGCTGGTCGGCAACCCGCCGGACGCCGCGCTGCTCGAGGTGACCTTCGGCGGGCTGGTCCTGCGCGCCGAGGACGACGTGCTGCTGGCCACCGCGGGCGCCCGCTGCGCCGGGCCGTTCCCGCACGCGGCGCCCGCCCCGCTGCGCCGTGGCCAGGAGCTGCGGCTCGGGGTGCCGGCGACCGGGCTGCGCACCTACGTGGCGGTCCGCGGCGGCATCGCCGTCCCGCCGGTGCTCGGGTCGCGGTCCACCGACGTCCTCGCCGGGCTCGGCCCCGACGTCGTCGCCGCCGGGCACCAGCTGCCCGTCGGGGAGCCCACCGCTCCCCCGCCGACGCTCGACGTCGCGCCGGTCGCGGACCCGCCGGGCGACGACGTCACCGTCCCGGTGCTGCCCGGCCCGCGCGCGGACTGGTTCGGGGAGGCCGGCTGGGCCGCGCTGGCCACCCGGCCGTGGACGGTCACCAGCGAGAGCAACCGGGTGGGGCTCCGGCTGGACGGCGAGCCCCTGCAGCGGGTGCGCGAGGGCGAGCTGCCCAGCGAGGGCATGGTCCGCGGCGCGCTGCAGGTGCCGCCGTCCGGGCTGCCGGTGCTGTTCCTCGCCGACCACCCGGTCACCGGCGGCTATCCCGTGATCGGCTACGTGGTGGACGCCGACGTGGACCGCTGCGCCCAGCTGCGCCCCGGCCAGCCGCTCCGGTTCCGCGCGAGCAGCCGTCTGGACGCAGGGGCCCCCAGCCGGTAGACCCGGGGACGGTCCGACCCGGGAGGTGGACGCCGTGGCCGAGACCGGCCCCCTGCTCACCGCCAAGTCCCGGGTGCCGCCGGTGCCCGCGTCCCTGGTGCCCAGGTCCCGGCTGGCCCGGCTCCTCGACGGCGGTCGCACCCCGGTCACCGTGGTCACCGCGGGCGCCGGCTGGGGCAAGACCACCCTGCTGGCCGCCTGGGTGCGC
Organism: Modestobacter sp. I12A-02662; assembly: GCF_041028325.1. NCBI lineage: Bacteria > Bacillati > Actinomycetota > Actinomycetes > Geodermatophilales > Geodermatophilaceae > Modestobacter > Modestobacter sp. I12A-02662. The sequence continues at coordinate 146,615 of NZ_JABGDE010000013.1, forward strand.
ACCGTCCGCGGCCCGGTCGCCTGGCTGACCCTGGACGGCGGCGACGACGACCCGGCCCGGTTCTGGACCTACCTGGCGACGGCGCTGTCCGGGCCCGCACCGGAGGCGACCGGGCGCGCGCTGGCGGCCCTCGCCGTCCCGTCGGTCGATCCGCTGGGCGTCGCCGTCCCCGAGCTGCTCAACGGGCTGGCCGACGTCCCGCGGCCACTGCTGCTGGTCCTCGACGACCTGCACGAGGTGACCGACCGCCGGGTGACCGAGGGCCTGGAGTTCCTGCTCGACCACCAGCCGGCGGCGCTGCGGGTGGTGCTCGCCGGCCGCACCGAGCCGCCGGTCGGGCTGGCCCGGCTGCGGGCCCGCGGCCGGCTGACCGAGATCGGCCAGGCGGACCTGCGGTTCACCGACGACGAGGCCCGCCAGCTGCTCGCCGCCGTGGCCGGTCCCGTGCCCCCGGACGGCGCCGTCCCCGGCGTGCTGCACCGGTCCGCGGGCTGGGCGGCCGGTCTGGTGCTCGGCGGCCTCGCGCTCCGGGACCGCCGGCAGGGCCGCCCGCTGCCCGCCGGCCCGCCCGGGCAAGAGCACGCGCTGGCCTACCTGGTCACCGAGGTGCTCCGCGGGCAGCCGCCGGAGCGGCGGGAGCTGCTGCTGCGCACCGCGCCCCTGGACCGCTTCTCCGGCGCGCTGGTCGACGCGGTCCTCGGCCGGTCGCACTCCGCCGCCGCCCTCGCCGGCCTGCAGCGGACGGGTTGTTCGTCACCACGGTGGACGGCGAGTGGTTCCGCATGCACCCGCTCTTCCGGACCGCGCTGCTGCAGGAGCTGGCCGACCCCGAACTGGTGGCTGAGCTGCGGCGGCGCGCGGCCGGGTGGTTCCTGGACGCCGGCCTGCCCGAGGACGCGGTGCGCGCCCTGCTCGCCGCCGGGGACCACCCGGCCGCCGCCGCTGCCCTCGTGGCGCACAGCACCACGTTCATCGAGTCCGGCCGGGTCGGCGTCTTCGCCCAGCTCGGCGGCCTGCTCGACCCGTCGGCCGCCGGCTCGGTGCCGCTGCTGGCGTCGCTGGCCTGGGCGGCCGGGGTGACCGGCCGGCTGGACCGCGTGCCCGCCCTGCTGGACCGCGCCGAGGCCCGGCTGCGCGCGGGCGCCGCCGACCCCGGCTACCCCGGCTTCGCCACCACCGCCGGGCTGCTCGCGTCACTGCGCTCGGTCTACGGCACGAGCCCGGACGCGCCGCCGGGGACGGGGCTGGCCCTGGCCCGGCGCGCGGTGGACGAGGAGACCGACCCGCGGCTGCCGGGGTGGGTGGTGGCGCGGGTCGCGCTGGGCGGCGCGCTGCTCGGCACCGGGGACGACGCCGCCGCCCTCGCCGTCCTGGAGACCGCGTGGCAGTCACCGGCGATCGAGGTGCTGCCCGCGTTCTCCCGCCTCGAGGTCGCCGGCCTGCTCGGCTGGTGCCTGGTCCGGGTCGGCGCCGACCAGCGGGCCCGGCTGCTGCTGGGGGCCACCGCGGAGGAGGCGGCCGCCGTCGAGTCCACGCTGGGCGACGCCGCGGCGTCGGCCGTCGCCCTGCTGCACGCGGTCGCCGCCGAGCTCGACCAGCGGGACGGCGACCTCCGCGCCGCCCGCCGCCGGTCGGCCCGGGCGGCCGAGCTGGTCGCGGTCCAGGCCCATCCGGCGACGGCCGCACTCGTGCTGGTCGCCGCGGCCGCGATCGCGCTGCGCTGCGGCGAGGGCCGGGCCACCCTCGCGCTGCTCGACCGGGCCGTGGAGGCCCGGTGCGAGGCGCCGCCGGACCCGGGGACCGACGCGCGGATCGCGGAGCTCACCGTGCGGGCGGGCGCGCAGGCTGCGGCCCAGACCCGCGCCGCGCTCGCCGAGCCGCTGACCGAGCGGGAGCTCGCCGTCCTGCGGGCGCTGCGGGGCGACCTCAGCCTGCGCGGGATCGCCGATTCCCTGCACCTGTCGGTCAACACGGTGAAGGGCTACGCCAAGGGCCTCTACCGCAAGCTCGGCGTCGCCTCCCGCGCGGAGGCCGTCTCCCGGGGCCGCGAGCTCGGCCTCTGCTGACCACCCCGGGTGGGTGTGGCCCGCGGGTGGTGCGGCACCACCCGCCCGGGCCCGACGGTGGGGCTCCACCCGATCCGAGGAGCTCCCGATGCCGCAGTCCACCTCCCCGGCGCCCGCCGCCACCCCCGTCGCGTGGCCACCGGGCGCCCGCTCGGTCCTCACCGACCTCGACGGCCCGGTGCGCTCCCTGCAGCTCGGCGGCCCGGCCGGCGCGCCGGTGCTGCTGTGCGTGCACGGCCTGGGCGGCTCGGCGCTCAACTGGGGCCTGCTGGCCCCGCGGCTCACCGCGACCCACCGGGTGCTCGCCGTCGACCTGTTCGGCCACGGCGGGTCCGGGCTGCCCACCCGCGGGCGGGGCCTGGCCGCCGACCGCCGGATGCTGGCCCGCTTCGTGACCGAGGTCGTCGGCGAGCCGGTGGTGCTGGTCGGCCACTCGATGGGCGGGGTGCTCGCCCTGCTGCACGCCGCCACCGCACCGGAGACGCTGCGCGGGCTGGTGCTGCTGAGCCCGCCGGTCCCGGACGGCACCGGGCGCCGGGACCTCGCGCTCACCGCCCGGCGGGCGTTCCTGGCGCTGCCCGGCGTGGCCGCGGCGGTGCGCCGGAAGCTGTTCCGGATGACCGCCGAGGAGGTCGTCGCGCAGCAGCTGCGCCAGGCCACCCCGCACGCGGACCGGCTACCCGCCGACGCGGTGGCCGCCGTGGTCGCCGAGACCCGCGAGCGCTCGGCGAGCCCGGACGCCGGCGCCGCCCAGGCCCAGCAGTGGACCGGGATCCTGGACACCATGGCGCTGCTCGCCCGGCCCCGTCGCTGGCGGGACACGGTCGCCGGCATCGACGTCCCGGGGGTGTGGCTGCAGGGCACCGACGACCCGCTCGCCCGCGCCGAGCACGCCCGGGCGCTGGCCGCCGTCCGGCCGGACTGGCCGTTCCGGCTGCGTGAGGGCGTCGGCCACCTGCTGGCGGTGGAGGACCCGGAGTGGACGGCCGACGCGATCCGGAGCTGGCCGGTCGCCGGGAGCGCCTGATGGACCGGCGCCCGCTCGCCACCTTCTGGCTGCTGGCGTTCGGGCTGACCTGGGCGGTGTGGGTGCCGCGCGCGCTGACCGGCGGCGACCCTGGCCCGTGGGGTCCGCTGTCGACCTACGGCCCGGCGCTGGGCGCCGTGCTCGCCGCGGTCCTCACCGGCGGCCGGCCCGCCCTCGCCGCGCTCGGCCGCCGGCTGATCCGCTGGCGGGTGGGCCGGTGGTGGGCCGTGGTGCTGCTCGGTCCGGCCGCCCTCTGGCTGGTCACCGTCGCACTGACCGTGGCGGTCGGGGGCCGCCCGGGCGACGCGACGCCGCTCGCCGGGACGACCGGTCCGGCCGGCGTCCTGGTCCTGCTGCTGGGGCTGGCCCTGACCGACGGCCTCGGTGAGGAGACCGGCTGGCGTGGCTCCGCCCTCCCCACCCTGCTGCGGCGGACCGGGCCGGTCGCGGCCTCGCTGGTGCTCGGGCTGGCGTGGGCGCTGTGGCACGCCCCGTTGGCCCGGACCGACGGCGCGGTGCTGGAGGGGACGGCGATCTGGCTGCTGCTGGTGCAGCTGCCGGCACTCGCCGTCCTGCACACCTGGGTGTTCCTCGGCACCGGCGGCAGCGCCCTGACCGCGGTCGCGCTGCACGCGACGACCAGCCTGTTCGCCGTGCCGCTGCCCGGCGACGGCAGCCCGTGGCCGCCGTACCTGGTGCAGCTCGGCGTGCAGGTGGCCGCGGCGCTCGCCGTGGTCGCCGGCTGGCGGCGCGCGCCGACGGCGGCCGGTGCGGGGCAGCGCCACGATGCCCGAGACTGGGCGGTGTGACCGGCGGCGAGGCACCCTTCCGCGAGGAGCTCGGCCGGGCACCGGGCGCGTACGGCGAGGTGCTGCTGCGCCGGCGCGCCGCTGACGACGGCGAGCACCTCGAGCTCGTCGTCGACGGGGTGTTCGCCATGGACGACGTCGACACCGCCACCGAGCGGGCGCTGGCCACCGAGGCGCTGCGCCGGTGCCGGGGGCAGGGCCTGACCGTCCTGGTCGGCGGGCTCGGCCTGGGCTGCACGGCGGCCGCCGCGCTCGCCGACCCCCGGGTGGCCGCGGTGGAGGTCGTGGAGGTGCAGCCGCCGCTCGTCGACTGGGCGCGGGAGGGGCTGCTGCCGGCGCTGCCGGTCGCGGACCCCCGGCTGCGGCTGCGCGTCGGGGACGTCGCGGCCCACCTGTCCGGCACCCGCGCCCGCTACGACGCCGTCCTGCTCGACGTCGACAACGGGCCGGTGTTCCTCGTGCACCCGGCCAACGCCGGCCTGTACGAGGAGCCCGGCCTGGCGGCGGCGCTCGGCGCGCTGCGCCCGGGCGGGATGCTCGCCATCTGGTCCAGCGCGCCGGTGCCGGAGCTCGCCGGCCGGCTCGCCGGCCGGTCCGGAGCCGCGGACGTCGAGCACGTCGTGCTGGCGGTGGAGCGGGACGGCCGCCGCCACGAGTACGCGCTCGTCCTCGGCCGGAGGGCGGCTCAGGCCTCCTGACGCGGGTGCGCGTACGCCGACCGGGAGCGCAGGCGCGCGGTGACCGCGGTGGTCAGCGGGGCCAGCACCACGCCGTCCTGCGCCATCCGGGCCCGCAGCTGGCGGCGGTGCCGGACCACACCGAACAGCCCCAGCGCCCAGAACACGTACTGCACCGCGAACGCGGCCCGGAAGGCGTCCAGCGAGTAGGCGGTGGAGCTGCCCGGGGTGAGCGCGTCGAGCACGAACCCGATCGCCAGCACGGTGCACAGCGAGGCGACGAACCCGCCGACGTTGACCACGCCGCTGGCGCTGCCCGAGCGCTCGGCCGGGTTCCAGGTCCGGGCGAAGTCGAAGCCGATCATCGAGCCCGGCCCGTTGGTGCCGAGGACGACCACGAGCAGGACGAGCAGCCACAGCGGCGCCCGCCCCGGCCACAGCAGGACCGCCGTCCACACCGCCGCGGTCACGGCGAGGATGCCGAACACGAGGTTGGACCGGCGCAGCGGCCACTGGGCGCACAGCCGGCCCACCAGCGGCCCGAACCCCATGCCGACGACCACCAGCAGGCTGAGCAGCGTCGCGGCGGCACCGGCGGAGAGGCCCTGGCCGGTGGTCAGGAACGGATAGCCCCACAGCAGGGCGAAGACGGTGCCGGAGAACTGGGTGACCAGGTGGGTGGCCAGCCCCATCCGGGTGCCCGGCTCGGCCCAGGTGGCGGCCAGGTTGCGCCGCACCTCGGCCATCGTCGAGGGCGGGGCGAGCTGCGTGCCGGGCGGGGTGTCGCGCAGGGCGACCAGGACCAGCACGCCCACGAGCACGCCGACCGCCGCCGCGCCGAGGAAGGTCGGCGTCCAGGACGCGGTGTGCAGCAGGGCGACGAGCGGGTACGCCGCGATGATCTGCCCGACCTGGCCGAGGATGCCTGTCAGCTGGGTGATCAGCGGGACGGTGCGGCCGGGGAACCACAGCGGCACCAGCCGGAGCACGCTGATGAAGGTCATCGCGTCGCCGGCGCCGACCAGCACGCGGGCCACGACGGCGGTGGGCACGTCGCTCGCCAGAGCGAGGACCAGCTGCCCGGCGGCCATCGTCAGCGCTCCGGCGACGATCATCCTGCGCGAGCCGAACCGGTCCAGCGCGACCCCGACCGGCACCTGCAGGCTCGCGTAGACGGCCAGTTGCAGCACGAGGAACAGCGAGATCGCCGACGCCCCGGCGGAGAAGCGGTCCTGCGCCTCGACCCCGGCGACGCCGAGGGAGGCGCGGTGGAAGACCGCGACCCCGTACGCGAGGAGACCGACCACCCAGACGGCCCAGGCGCGGGCGGGCACACGGATGGCGGTGGTCGGGGACGTCACGTCCACCTGGGAACGCCGTTCCGGTCCGGGCTGTTCCGCGGCCGGTCGTGACCGCCCGCACAGGTCAGCCCGCGAGCACCGCCCAGCCGTGGGCCGGCAGCCGGACCGACCGGCCGGAGCGCACCTCTCCTCCGCCGGCCCGCAGCTCGCCCGCCCCCGGGGCCGGCAGCTCGGCCGGCGCGTCGTCCAGGTTGAGCGCGACGACCAGCCGTCCGCCCTCGGCGGCGGTGGCGTAGCTCAGCTGCCGGTTGGCCAGGTGCAGCGGGGTGGTGCGGGCCCCGTGCAGCCAGCGGTGCCGACGGCGCAGCCCGATGAGCTCCTGGTGCAGCTTCTGGGTGGGCGCGCCGTGGGGCGCCAGCTCGCCGGGCGTGGCCGGGAAGGGCGGGCGGACGGCGTCGTCCCCGCCGGCCCGGTCCTCCTTGACGCCGGTGAACGCCTGCTCGTCGCCGGCGTAGACCGACGGGGTCCCGCCGACGGTGAACAGCACGGCCAGCGCGTGCGGCAGGTGCCGGACGTCGGTGAGCCGGCTGGCGATCCGGGTGACGTCGTGGTTGCCGACGAACGTCAGCGGCGCGAAGACGTCGAGGAACCCGTCGTGCCGCCCCAGCGCGTGCGCGAGCTCGTGCAGGTTCCCGTCGTTGAGCGAGCTCCAGATCGCCTTCCACAGCTCGTACTGGGTGACGGCGTCCATGCCGGACCCGGTGACGATCCGTGCGTAGTCGCCGTGGATCACCTCGCCGACCACGTAGGCGTCGGGGTGCGCCGCCCGGACCCGCGGCAGCACGGTCGCCCAGAACGCCGGGGGGACGGCGTAGGCGGCGTCCAGCCGCCAGCCGTCCGCGCCGCGGTCCAGCCAGGAGGTCATCACCCGGGTGACCAGGTCGGCCACATCCGGCGACCCGTGGTCCAGGGCGACCAGCTGGCCGTGCCCCTCGAAGGTGTCGTAGTCCGGCTCGCTGCCCGGCCCGCCCGGCCAGCGCAGCCGGAACCAGCCCGCGGTGGGCGCCTCCGGCCCCTGCTCCAGCACGGCGCGGAACGCCGGGTGGCCGCGGCCGACGTGGTTGAACACCCCGTCGAGCAGCACTCGGATGCCCCGCCGGTGGCAGGCGTCCACGAGCGCGTCGAAGTCCGCGTCGTCACCGAGCCGCGGGTCGATGCGGAAGTGGTCCTCGGTGTCGTAGCCGTGCGTGCCGCTGGCGAAGACCGGGCCGAGGGCCAGGCCGTTCGCGCCGAGCTCGAGGACGTGGTCCAGCCAGTCGAGCAGCTGCGGCAGCCGGTGCCGGACGTCGCCGTCCGGCGGGCGCTCCCGTTCGGCTCCCACGAAGCCGAGGGGGTACACCTGCCACCACACCGCGTCCTGCACCCAGTTCGGCATCGCCGCTCCGTTCCCCGCACCTGGAGCGGTCACACCGTGAGGTGCGACGCACGGCGGTGGCAGCCCACCCAGTCAGGCCACGGGCACCGGCTCGGGCGCCGGGCGCGCGCTGGAGGCCGGGGCCCGGTGCCGCCGGTGTGCCCGCCGGCGCCCCCGCCGCTCCCGCCGGCTCTCCAGCGAGGTGTAGAGCACCGGCACCAGCAGGAGGGTGAGCAGGGTCGAGCTGATCAGCCCGCCGATCACCACCAGCGCCAGCGGCTGGCTGATGAACACCCCGCCCCCGGTGAGCCCGAACGCCATCGGGGTGAGCGCCAGCACGGTGGCCGCCGCGGTCATGACGATCGGCCGCAGCCGCTTGCGCGCGCCCTCGGTGACCGCCTCGGCCAGCGGCCGGCCGCGCTCGCGGTACTGGTTCACCAGGTCGATGAGCACGATCGCGTTGGTCACCACGATGCCGATCAGCATCAGCACGCCGATCAGCGCGGGGACGCCGAGCGGGGTCCCGGTGGCCAGCAGCATGAGCAGCGCCCCGGTCGCGGCGAACGGCACCGACACCAGCAGGATCAGCGGCTGGGCCAGGCTGCGGAAGGTCGCCACCATGACCAGGTAGACGATCACGATCGCGATGAGCAGGGCCAGGCCCAGGTCGGCGAAGGCGTCGCCCTGGTCCTCGGCGACACCGCCGATCGAGACGTCGACGCCGGTGGGGAGGTCCAGCCCGTCGACGGCGGCCTGCAGCTCGGCGGTCAGCGTCCCGAGGTCGGCGTCGCCGGGGGTGACCGCGACGGTGGCGCTGCGCTCGCCGTCGACCCGGCTCGCCGACGTCGGCGTCTGGACCTGCTCCACCGCGGCGACCCGGGCCAGGGGCACCCCGCCGTTCGCGGTGGGCAGCACGACGGCGCGCAGCTGCTCGACCGACTGCAGCTGCTGGGCGGGCTGCAGGAAGACCGGGGTGGCGACGTCGTCGACGTCGATCGAGCCGAGCGGCACCGCGCTGGTCAGCCCCGCCAGCGCTCGCGTCACCTCGGCCGCGGTGAGCCCGACCGCCGCGGCCGCGTCCGGATCGACGGTCACCTGCACCACCGGCAGCGCCGCGGACAGGTCGTTGGTGACGTCGTCGGCCCCGGGGACCCCGCCGACCGCCCGCTGCACCTGCTCCGCGGCCCCGGCGAGCAGGTCGGGGTCGTCGCTCCGCACCAGCACGTCGACGGTGGAGCTGCCGAAACCGGAGCCGGCCGTGGCCACGGTGACGTCCCCGACGTCCGCCAGGCCGTCGGCCAGCGACCGGATCTCCTCCCGGGCGGCCTCCGGGTCGGTGTCCTCGGCCAGGGTCAGCGAGAACGTCGCCGTCGGCGTGCCCCCGCCGCCGGCGAAGGCGGCGAAGCCGCCGGCCGAGCCGACGCTGGTCTGCACGGTCCGCACGCCGTCGACGCCCCCCAGCGCCTCCTCCAGCGTGCGGGCGCGCGCGTCCTGGGCCGCCAGGCTGGTGCCGGCCGGGTACTCGGCGGTGACGGTGAGGGTGTCCTGCCCCGAGTCGCCGATGAAGTTCGTCTGCAGCAGCGGGGTCAGCGCGAGCGTGCCGACCAGGACGGCGAGGGCACCGGCCACCGTCCAGCGCCGGTGGGCCAGGGTGCCCCGCAGCGCGGGCAGGTAGACGCGCTGCAGCCAGGTGCGCCGCTCGGCCGCCTCGGCCGCCTCCCGCTCCCGGGCCAGCTCGGCCGGGTCCCGCTGGCCGTCGGGCGCCTTGAGGAAGACCGAGGCGATCGCCGGCACGATGGTCAGCGACACCACCAGCGAAGCGAGCATGGCGATGGCCACGGTCAGCGCGAACGGCCGGAACAGCTCCCCCACCAGCCCGCCCACGAGGGCGATCGGCAGGAACACGGCCACGGTGGTGAGCGTGGAGGCGGTGACCGCGCCGGCGACCTCCCGGACGGCCCCGACGATCGCCGTCGTCCGCCCCTCGCCGTAGGACAGGTGCCGCTTGATGTTCTCGATGACCACGATCGAGTCGTCGACCACCCGGCCGATCGCCACCGTCATCGCGCCGAGGGTGAGGATGTTGAGCGAGAAGCCGGCCACCTGCAGGCCGACGAACGTGACGCACAGCGACACCGGGATCGACACGGCCGACACCAGCGTCGAGCGCACCGAGGCGAGGAAGACCAGGATCACCACCAGGGCGAACAGCAGGCCCAGCCCGCCCTCGGTGGCCAGCCCGCTGATCGACTCCTCGATGAAGGGCGCCTGGTCGAAGACGACGGTCACCGTGCTGCCCCCGCCCAGCGCCCCGCGGACCTGCGGGAGCAGGTCGGTCACGCCGGAGCTGATGTCGACGGTGTTGCCGTCCGGGGTCTTGGTGAGCCCGACCGACAGCGCCGGCTGGCCGTCGACCCGGGAGTAGGAGGTGGCCGGGGCCTCGCCCAGCTCGACGGTGGCGACCGAACCGAGCGTGGTGACCGCGCCGCGGGCACCGGTCAGCGGGACCGCGCGCAGGTCCTCCACCGAGGTCAGCCGGGAGCCGGCCTGCACCGGGAGGGTCTGCTCGCCGGAGGTGAGCGTCCCGGCGGGCAGCACGATGCCGTTGCCCTGCAGCACGGTGGTGACCGCGGCGGGCGACACCCCGGTCGCGGCCAGCGCCGCCGGGTCGAGCGTGATCGTGATCCGGGGGGCGCTGGCGCCGGTGACGGTCACGTCGCGGACGCCGTCGATGCCCTCGAACAGCGGGACGACGCCGCTGTCGATCCGGTCGGCGAGCGTCGCGGCGTCGCCCGGTGCCGCGACCGCGAGCTGCACCACCGGCAGGTCGGCGAGCGAACCGGCGAGGACCTCGGGCTCCACGCCCTCGGGCAGCTGGCCGGCGACCCGGCTGATCGCGGTCTGCAGCGAGCCGGTGGCCCGGTCGAGGTCGGTGCCGTACTCCAGCTCCACGGTGACCGTCGCCAGCCCGGTGCTGGCGGTCGAGGTGGTGGACAGGACGCCGTCCACGGTGGCGACCGCCTGCTCCAGCGGCTCCACGACCTGCCGCTCCACGACGTCCGGCGAGGCGCCGGGCTGGGTGGCGACCACCGCCGCCGCGGGGATCTCCAGCGAGGGGATCAGCTCCTGCTTCAGCGAGATCGCCGACACCAGGCCGAACACCAGGACCGCGATCGTGGCCAGCGCGACGAGGGCGCGGTTGCGCAGGGACAGGACGGCGAGACGGGACACTCTTCCTCCACGGCCGGGCGGCCGGAGCCGAGGTACTTTGCTTGACGCAAAGTACCCGTCGGGAGTTGCGGTTCCCCGGAGGAGGCCCGATGCCGGGAGGTGACGTCGTCGAGGACGGGCCCGACTCCTGGCGCGACCTGCCGGAGGAGGTCGCCGCCGTGCTCCGGCTCGGCGCCGAGATCGGCGCGCACGGCGTGCGCCGCCGGCTGGGCCCGCTGCTGGAGACCCCGCTCACCGTGCAGCAGCTGCGCTGCCTCACCGCCCTGGTCGCCGACGGCTCCGGCACGCCGGCGCACCTCAGCGAGCTGCTGCAGGTCTCCCCCGCGACGACGACCGGGATCGTCGACCGGCTGGTGCGGGCCGGGATGGTGGACCGGGCACCGGACGCCCGGGACGGCCGCGGCCGGGTGCTCTCCCCGACCGCCGCCGGTCAGCGGGTGGTGCGCGAGCTGCTCGCCTCCGACGTGGAGACCGACGCCGCCGTCCTCGCCGGGCTCACCGCGGAGGAGCTGGCCGCCCTGCACACCGGGCTGGGTGGGGTGCTCCGGGTGCTGCGGTCCCGGGACCCTGCCCGCTGACCCGGGCGCGTCAGCCGGGCTGCTGCTGCGCGAGCAGCGCGCCCATCTCGGGGAGGTCGAAGAACTGGGCGGTGGCGCGGGCGCTCGGCTGACCGGCGTCCGGATCGGCGCCCGCGGCGAGCAGCCGGCGCACCGTGTCGGCCGACTGCTTGAACACCGCGGCCGCGAGCGCGGTCTGCCCTCGGTCGTTCGCCCGGCCGTGGTCGGCTCCCCGGTCGAGCAGCGCCCCCACCGTCTCGGGATGGCCGTGGTAGGCGGCGAGGATGAGGAGGGTGTCGCCCTTCTCGTTGGTCAGGTTGGCGGGCACCCCGGCGTCGACGTAGGCGGCGAGCTCCTCGGTGACCCCCTCGCGGGCCAGGCCGAACACCCGCTGGGCCAGCTCCAGGACGCCCTGCTCGATCGGCTGCTGCTCGCTCACGCAGGCGAGCGTACGTCCGGCGGGCCGGCGGAGACCCGGTCGGTGAGGGCCAGGACGTGCCGCCAGGCGTCCGCGCAGGCGTCGGCCCACTCGGCGGAGGCGCGGTCGAAGAACGAGTGCGGCGCACCCTCGTAGACGACGTCGTCGACGTCCGCCCCCGCGGCGCGCATGGTCGCGGCGAGCTGCAGCTGGTCGGCCACGGGCGTCGCCCGGTCGGCCCCGGCGATGATCATCACGACCGGCTTCGCGGCGTGCTGCGCGGCCTCCCCGACCACCCCCGGCTTCCCGTAGAAGCCGGCGCTGCCGGCGATGTCCAGCGCACCCGCCGACTGCCGCCAGGCGTGGCTGCCGCCGAGGCAGAAGCCGACGGTGACCACCGGCAGGACCGGGTCGGTGCGGGCGCGCAGGTACTCGATCGCCGCGGCGGTGTCGGCGTCGACGCCCTCGGGCGTGACCTGCGGGACGTGCGGTCTGTGGTCGAAGTCCGCCGTCCGGGTGCCGGTCTCGGCGAGCCCGGCGGTGCGGCCGAACCAGTCGATCGCGACGGCGGCGAGCCCGGCCTCGGCGAACCGCTCGGTCAGGGCCACGTAGTAGGGGTGCAGCCCGCGGATGTCCGGGAGGACGACGACGCCGGCCCGGGCGGGCGCCGCGGGCGCGGCGTAGGCGGCGGAGAACTCGGTGCCGTCGGCGGCGGTCAGGGTCAGGGTGCCGCGCTCGGCGACGTCCCCCGTGCGCGGCGGGACGGGCGGGCGGCTGTCGTGGTCGTGGCACATGGCTGCGGTTCTACCGGGACCCTCCCGGACCCGCCCGCCGGACGGTCAGAAGTCCTCGGTCCCGGCGACGGCCGCGGGGTCCCCGCCGAAGACGCCCGCCGCGACCTCGCGGCGCGCCTCCGTCAGCCACGCGAACTGCCGGTTCGCCTGGTCGATGAGCCGGTCGAAGAGCGCCTTGTCGATCCGGTCGTCCACCTCGGCGGCGATCCGCATCGTCTCGAAGCCGCTGCGCTTGCCGCGGACGGCGGAGGCGAGGAACTCGAACTCGACCAGGTCGCTGAGCGGTGAACGACTGAGCAGGTGGCCGTTCAGCTTGGCCCGGCTGGCCTTCTCGGCGACCCAGACGGCCAGCTGCTTGTACTGCCGCACCGGCAGGCCCAGCGCGCGCGTCTGCCGGGTCAGCGCGGACTTCTCCTCGCGCAGCTCGTCGAGCAGCTGCCGCAGGGGCCCCTCGTACCGGGTGCCCCGCTGGACCCCGATCATCCGTGACACGAGCTCGATGCCCCCGGCCGCGGACGCCAGGTGGTCGTTGCAGTAGACCCCCAGGAGGGCCGGCTGCCGGACGCCGGGGGTGCCTGCTGAGCTGTCGGTCACGGGATCTCCTCGCTTCGCGCTGCGTCGTCCACCCCATCATCCCGGCTGGTCACGGCGGCGGCACGCCCGCGCCGCCGAGGTGGCCGGTCAACGGGCCGTCCGGAGATCCCACGCGTGTAATACGGTCCCGCTCCGATGACGCTCACCGAATCGGTCACCGGTCAGGACGTGCGCAACGTCGGCGGCCTGGTCCAGGGCGCCCGCCGGCACCGCGGGCTGACCCAGGCGCAGCTCGCCGAGCGCCTGGGCACCAGCCCGGTCGAGGTCGCCCGGATCGAGCAGGGGGACCAGGAGGTCAGCTGGGAGCTGCTCGGTCGCCTGGCGGCTGCCCTCGGCGACGGCCCGGTGCCGGTCGGCCGGACCGTCCGCACCCACCTGCGGGTCAGCGGCGGCACCCCGCTGCACGGCAGCGTGACGGTCAAGTCGTCGAAGAACGCCGCCGTCGCCCTGCTGTGCGCGTCCCTGCTCAACCGCGGCCGGACGACGCTGCGCAACGTCGCCCGGATCGTCGAGGTCGACCGCATCCTCGCCGTGCTGACCTCGATCGGTGTCTCGGCCACCTGGGACGCCGGCGGCCGCGACCTCACCCTCGTCGTCCCCGAGCGGCTCGACCTCGCCGCGATCGACGCCGACGCCGCCCGCCGCACCCGCAGCATCATCATGTTCCTGGGCCCGCTGCTGCACCGGGCCGACAGCTTCGAGCTGCCCTACGCCGGCGGCTGCGACCTGGGCACCCGCACGGTGGAGCCGCACATGATCGCGCTGCGGCACTTCGGGCTCGCGGTGGAGGCCCGCGCCGGCCGGTACCAGGCGACGGTGACCCGCTCGGCCGGACGGGACCGCACGATCGTGCTGACCGAGCGCGGTGACACCGTCACCGAGAACGCGCTGCTCGCCGCCGCCCGGCACGACGGGACGACGACGATCCGCAACGCCAGCCCGAACTACATGGTCCAGGACCTCTGCCTGTACCTGGAGAAGCTCGGCGTGCGGATCGAGGGCTTCGGGACGACGACGCTCGTGGTCACCGGCCGCCCGGTGCTCGACGCCGACGTCGACTACCCGCTGAGCGAGGACCCGGTCGAGGCGATGAGCCTGCTGACCGCGGGGATCGTGACGGGCTCCGAGCTCACCGTGCGCCGGGCGCCGATCGAGTTCCTGGAGATCGAGCTGGCGATCCTGGCCGAGATGGGGCTGCGCTACCAGCTGTCACCGGAGTACCCCGCCGACAACGGCCGCACCCGGCTGGTCGACGTCACCCTCCACCCCTCGCAGCTGCGGGCACCGCTGGACAAGGTGCACCCGATGCCGTTCCCGGGGCTGAACATCGACAACCTGCCGTTCTTCGCCGTCATCGCCGCGGCCGCCACCGGCGAGACGGTGATCCACGACTGGGTCTACGACAACCGGGCCATCCACCTCTCCGACCTGACCCGGCTGGGTGCCGACGTCCGACTGCTCGATCCGCACCGGGTCCTGGTGTCCGGGCCGACCCGCTGGTCGGGCGCGGAGATCGTCTGCCCACCCGCGCTGCGCCCGGCGGTGTGCATCCTGCTCGCGATGCTCGCGGCCAAGGGGCAGTCGGTGCTGCGGAACGTCGACATCATCGCCCGCGGGTACGAGCAGCTCTACGAGCGCCTGGTGGAGATGGGCGCCCAGATCGAGGTCTTCACCGACTGAAGCACGTACGGCCATGTTGGCCAACATGGCCGGGTTCACCGGGCCAGGGCGGCGCGGACCCGGACGACGACGCCGTCCAGGTCACGCAGATCGACGGCACTGAGCCGGACCACCCGCCATCCCGCGGCCTGCAGGCGGGCGGTGCGGTCGTCGTCCCGGACGATCTGGGTGCCGTCGAAGTGGTGGGCGCCCTCGTACTCCACCAGCACCATCTCCTCGGGGAACGCGAGGTCCGCCCGGCCGACGAACACGCCGTCCACGAGGACCTCGAACTGCGGGACCGGCGCGAGCCCGGCCATGACGAGCGCCACCCGGACCCTCGACTCCGGTGGCGACTCCGCGCGGGGGTCGACCAGGGGGACGGCCCGTCGCATCCGGACGACTCCCTTGCGGCCGGTCGCCCCGGCCGACATGGCGTGCAGTGCGTCGATGCTGACGCTCCCGCAGCGGACCATGGCGTCCAGCGCGGCGACCGCGGTGCCGAGCGGCTCCCACGCCGCCAGGTCCCACGCCGTCCGCACGGCCGAGGTGACCGGGACGTCGTCGTGCCACTCGACCTCTGCGGAGGACAGCTCGGCCTGGTGTACGCACACCTCGCGCGGCCCCTTCCACAGCACGGACGGAGGGCGCACGACGGTGACGGGGTCGGAGGGACCGGCGAACGGGGCACCGTGCCATGCCGCTGCTGAGTGGCCGGCGACCGCGGTCCCCTTCGGGAGGAGCAGCGCGACCCCGCAACAGCGAAGCCGGTGGTCGAACTCGAGTCCGGGGTCGGCGTACACCCCGTGGACGAGGCGTCGGTAGCTCCGTTCCCGCAACTGCCGGCGGGTGAGCAGGCCCGCCGCGATCGCGTGGCTGCCGATGAAGACCCCGGGGAGCAGGTGACCGCGCACCTGGTGCAGCGTGGCGGAGCCGACCGGGTTCCCGCTGCGCTCGTCCACGGGCGGCCATGTTGGCCAACATGGCCGCAGGGGTCAGTGCCGGAGGAGGACGGCGGCGCCCACGCAGCCGAGGGCCCACAGGCCGCTGGCGAGGGTGCCGATGATGAACCGTTCGGCGGCCACCGGGGCCTTGACCTCGTGGAACCGGCCCAGCCCCTTCACCGCGATGAGCACCGCCAGCCCCTCCTGCCAGCCGGCCAGCACCGTGCCGGCGATCGCGGTGCGTTCCAGGACGCCGATCCACGCGCCGCCACGCAGCACCTCCGGATCGGCCAGGGTCCGGGGGGCGGGTTTGACCTCGGCCCCCACGACGTCGGAGCGGGTGGCGGTGGCGGGCGGGCGCGGCTCGTCCCGTTCCGGGTCCGCGGCGCGCAGCACGGCCGTGGCGACCGGGCCGCCGCCGAGCGCGGCCGCGACCACGGCCAGCACCGTGCCCAGGGCCTGCGCGCCGTCGCCGGTGCCGCCGGCCCGCCAGGCGAGCGCGGCGGCGCCGGCCAGCAGGACGACGAGGCACAGCGCACCCAGCGGCCGTCGCACCCGCTCCCCCCGCAGCGTGAGCCCGCCCCCGCAGACGGCCAGGACGGCGAGCAGCGCGAGCGCCGCGTTGGTCATCCGGCGGCCCGCGCCAGCAGCCGGGCGGCGGTGGGCCGCAGGTCCCGCTCGACCTCCCACAACCCGGCGGCCAGCCGCTGGCCGACGGCCTGCCGGGTGACGCCCAGCTCGCCGGCCGCCTGCGCCTGCGTCCGACCCTCCTCCACCAGCTCCACCGCCTCCCACGCCTGGTCGCTGCGCCGGTCCAGGAGCGCGGCCAGGGCGGTGAGCACCGCCTGCGCGTCCTCCGCGGCCTCGGTGACCGCTCCCCGCACGGCCACCCGCACCGGCCGCCGCTTGGCGGCCTCGACGGCGGCCCGCGCCGCCAGGAACGCCGGGCCGGTCGCCGCCCGGGTGCTGCGGGGCAGCGGTGTCTGCACCGGTCCGGCCCCGATCCCGATGCTCCAGCCGCCACCGCGCACCAGGCGGCGGACGACCTCGACCACGGCGGCCGGGTCGTCGAGCACGCCCTGGACCTCGTCGCCGGCGGTGCGCTCGAAGCGGAGCACCGTGGGCACCCCGGACAGCGCGGCCAGGACGGCGGGGACCTGGTCGCTCGACCGGCGGCTCCCCCGCTGGTCCACGGTCAACACGAACGGCATACCGCAAGTTCAGCAGCTTGCATCGAGAAAGGCAAGGCTCAGAACTTTGCGGTAGCTCGGTCGCCGGGGAGCTCGGGCGGGAAGCCACCGGTGGCCACCGGGCCCCACCGCTCGATCGTCACCCGCAGCAGCACCTTGCCCTGGCGCGTCATCGCGGCCCGGTAATCGTCCCAGTCGGGGTGCTCCCCGCTGATCGCCCGGAAGTACCCGACCAGCGGCTCGAGCGCCTCGGGCAGGTCGAGCACCTCGGCGGCGCCGTCCACCTGCACCCAGGGGCCGTCGAAGTCGTCGGAGAGCACGCACAGCGAGACCTGCGGGTCCCGCCGGGCGTTGACCACCTTCGCCCGCTGCGGGTAGGTGGAGACCACGACCCGGCCGTCGTCGTCGATCCCGCAGGTCACCGGCGAGAGCTGGGGCGTGCCGTCCCCCCGGCGGGTGAGCAGCACGGCCTTGTGCCGGGGACGCAGGAAGGCGAGCAACGCGTCGCGGTCGACCCGGTCGGTGGTGGCGGTCTTCGGCATGCCGCTGAACCTACGGCGAGGGTCCGACAGCGTCGTCCCGGCCGGGCGGCACCGTGCGGCGGACAGGTCCCCGGCACGCCGATGTGTTGGGATCAACGCATGCCCGACCCCCGGTCCGACGAGTCCACCGACGCATCGCCGGTCCCCGCTGCCCCGAACGGCCCCGGCTCGACGGCGGTGCGCCGTCCCGCCGGGCCGGCCCCCGACGAGGTGTCCAGCACCCGCGCGCCCGCGCCCGGCCCGGACCGCGCCCAGCGCCTGGAGGCCGCCTCCCGCCGGGTGGCGATCGCCTCCGGTCAGCTGATCCTCATCGTCGCGGCGCTCATCGTCATCGGCTACGTGCTCGGCCGGCTGTGGGGGGTCCTGCTCCCGGTGGTCCTCGGCCTGCTGTTCAGCACCGTGCTCTGGCCGTTCACCCGGTTCCTGCGCCGGCACTCCTGGCCGCCGGCGCTCGCCGCCGCGCTGACGCTGCTGATCTTCCTCGGCGCGCTCGGCGGGATCATCGCCGTCCTCACCCCGCAGGTGGCGGGCCAGGCCGAGCAGGTGGCCGACGGCGTGACCGGCGGGCTGCAGGAGGTGCAGGAGTGGGTCGCCGGTCCGCCGCTCAACCTCGGCGAGGACCAGGTCGGCACCGCCGTCGACTCGGTGATCAACTCCATCCAGAACAACGCGCAGAACATCGCCGGGTACGCGGTCACCACGGCGACCACGATCGGCAACGCGCTGCTCAACCTGGTGCTCGCGCTGGTCCTCACCTTCTTCTTCCTCAAGGACGGCCCGAAGTGGGTCCCGTGGCTGGCCGCCCAGACCGGCCCACGGGCCGCGCCGCACGTCGCCGCGCTGTCGCTGAAGACGTGGTCGACGCTGTCGGAGTTCATCCGCCAGCAGGCCCTCGTGGGCTTCGTCGACGCCTTCTTCATCGGCCTGGGCCTGCTCATCCTCGGCGTGCCACTGGTCCTGCCACTGGCCGTGCTGACCTTCTTCGGCGCGTTCATCCCGATCATCGGCGCCTTCGTGGCCGGCGCGTTCGCCGTCCTCATCGCGCTGGTCAGCGTGGGGTTCACCAAGGCGCTGATCGTGCTGGCGATCGTGGTCGCCGTGCAGCAGCTGGAGGGCAACGTGCTGCAGCCGATCATCCAGGGCCGCGGGCTGAACCTGCACGCCGCCGTGGTCATCCTGGCGGTGACCGCCGGCGCGAGCCTGGCCGGCATCATCGGCGCGTTCCTCAGCGTCCCGGTGGCCGCGCTGCTCGCCGTCTTCTACCGCTACGGCCGGGACATGCTCGACGGCCTCTCCCCCGAGGTCGCGGCCGACGGCACCCGGAGTGAGCTCACCGGCGACTCCAGTGGCGCCCAGCTGGTGCGCCAGTCCGCCGACGACGACACCCCCGGCATCTGACCGGCACCCCCCGCGCGGGGGATCATGGGAATGTCCGCGCTCCGGCCACGGCTGGTGGTCGTGTCGCCAGTCCCGATGTCAGGAGGAGGTCCCGTGCCGCAGCGACCCGAGGACCTGGTCGAGGTGCTCCCCGACGCAGAGCCGCTGCTCGCCCGCCAGGCGGGGGTGGCCGCGCCGGACGAGCGCCGTGAGCTCGTGCTGGTGCACGACCTGGCAGGTGAGTTCGACGCCGCCCACGCCGGTGCGCTGGCCGGCGCGCACCTGCTGAGCGCGCTGCCGCACCGGCTGGTCGCCCGCTTCGACGTCGACAGCCTGGTCGACTACCGCGACCACCGGCCGCGGATGACGTTCTCCGGCGACCGGTACGTCTCGATCACCCCGCCGGAGATCAACCTGTACCTGGTCGAGGACGACGCGGGGCAGGAGTTCCTCCTGCTGCACGGGGCCGAGCCGGACCTCGCCTGGGAGCGGTTCGTCGCCGCCCTGCTGCAGCTGGTCGAGCGCCTCGGGGTGACGACGGTGGTGGCCCTCCACGCCATCCCGATGCCGGTGCCGCACACCCGGCCGGTGACCGTCACGGCGCACGCCACCCGCCGCCAGCTCATCGAGTCCTACCCCGTCTACTGGGGCGAGATGCGCCTGCCCGGCAGCATCGGCGCCCTGCTCGAGCTGCGTCTGGGCGAGGCGGGCGTGGACGCGCTCGGCGTGGCCGCGCACGTGCCGCACTACCTGGCGCAGTCCACCTACCCGGCGGCCTCGCTCTGCCTGCTGGAGCACCTCGCGGAGCTGACCGGGCTGCACGTGCCGACCGAGACGCTGCGCGAGGCGGCCGAGAGCCACCGCACGGAGATCGACGAGCAGGTCGGCCGGTCCAGCGAGAGCACCGCGGTGGTCACGGCCCTGGAGGAGCAGTTCGACTCCTTCACCGCCGCCCGCGAGGACACCGGGCTGCTGGGCACCGGCGGCGCGATGCCCACCGGTGAGGAGATCAGCGCGGAGCTGGAGCGGTTCCTCGCCGAGCAGGACCGCAACCGGCCCACCGACTGACGGCCACCGCCGCCGATCGGGCGATCGCGCGTTCGCGCGATCCGGGCATGGTCTAGGTGCATGGTGGCTACGGGGAGGAGATGCCGCCGTCCCCGTGTGGACGGCGGCGCCTGCACCGTCCCCGACGCGAGGAGCACCGATGCTCTCCGACCGTTCCCGCCCGGTCATCGAGGCGACCCTCCCCGTGGTCGCCGACAACATCCGGGAGATCGCCCAGCGGTTCTACGCCCACCTGTTCGACCAGCACCCCGAGCTGTTCGACGGGGTCTTCAACCGCGGCAACCAGTCCGAGGGCACCCAGCAGGTGGCCCTCGCCGGCTCCGTCGCCGCCTTCGCCAGCGCTCTGGTGAAGACCCCCGAGCAGCTGCCCGAGCACCTGCTGTCCCGCATCGCGCACAAGCACGCCTCGCTCGGCATCACCCCGGCCCAGTACGACGTCGTCCACGACAACCTGTTCTGGGCGATCGCGGAGGTCCTCGGCGACGCGGTGACGCCCGAGGTCGCCGCCGCATGGGACGAGGTCTACTGGCTGATGGCCTACGCGCTCATCAACCAGGAACGCGGCCTCTACAGCGCCCGGGGCGTGCGGCCGGAGACCGTGTGGCGCCAGTGGCAGGTGGAGGAGAAGAAGGACGAGACGGCCGACGTCGTCACCTTCCGGCTCAAGCGGATCGACGACCGGCTGGTCCGCACCTCCCTGCCGGGCCAGTACGTCACCGTGCAGGTACCGACGCCGGACGGCGTGCGGCAGCCGCGGCAGTACAGCCTCACCCGGGCCGACGACGGCGAGCACCGGCAGTTCTCGGTGAAGCGCGTCCGCGGCAACGGGAAGCCCGACGGCGAGGTGTCGAACCTGCTGTGCGACACCGTGGACGTCGGCGACGTCCTGACCATGTCGCTGCCCTTTGGGGACGTCGTGCTGGACGACTCGGGCCGCCCGGTGGTGTTCGCCAGCGCGGGGATCGGCGTGACCCCGATGGTCGGGATGATCTCGCACCTGGCGATGGCCGGGTCGCGCCTGCCGATCACGGTGCTGCACGCCGACGTGGACGACGCGCACTTCGCCCTGCGCGACCAGCTGCTCTCCGACGTCCGCTCGCTGCCCGGGGCGTCGCTGCACGTCTGGTACGAGCGCGGGGCCTCCACGTCGCTGCCGGTCGACGGCGTGCACGAGGGCACGATGGACCTCGACGACGTCCGGCTGCCGGACGGGGCCCTGTACTACCTGTGCGGTCCGCTGCCCTTCATGCAGGCGGTCCGCAGCGCGCTGATCGATCGCGGCATCGCCCCGCGGGACATCCAGTACGAGGTGTTCGGCCCGGACCTGTGGCAGGCGGACATGGACACCGAGCTCGCCCCCGGCGCCACTCCCGTCGCGTCCTAGCGGGACACCGACCGGGCGGAGACCACAGCGGGCCGCGACCGGGATCCCGGTCGCGGCCCGCCGCGGGAGTGCTGAGCGGTCAGCTCACTGGGTGAGGACCTCGCGCTCGTTCGGCACGCAGTGCGTCATGGTCAGGCCACTGACGTCGCGCTGGCCGTTCTTGCCGAGGTTGGCCGCACGCTGCAGCTCGGCCTCGGTGAGCGTCTGGGTCTGGAGCGGCGCCAGGCCACGGACGTCGTCCGCGCTGATGTCCAGGCCGTCGCCCACGCGCTGGCCCAGCTCGTCCTCGGCCATGAACAGGTGCCAGACCATGCGGTCCTGGATCGGGCGGTCGCACTGGGACAGGCCGTCGATCAGGTTGGCCACCAGGTCGTCCTTCTCCCACTGCTCCGACAGCAGGTACCGCTGGCCGGCCTGCGTGTAGTCGTCGGTGCGCGGGATCCGCTTGCGGGTGAGCCGGCCGACGATCTCCGGGCCCTGGTCGTCGTGCGTGGGGTACTGGGCCTCACGCAGGCCGCCCAGGATCGACGGCTCGTAGTTGACGTGCGGGTTCTGCCCGGGGCCGAGGTCCACGCCGTAGGACATCTGCCCGTCGCGCTGGTTGGTGTGCACCTTCGCGGCCTTGGCGGAGTTCACCGGCAGCTGCAGGTAGTTCGGGCCCACCCGGTAGCGCTGGGTGTCGGAGTAGGAGAACGTCCGCCCGACCAGCATCTTGTCGTCGGAGAAGTCCAGCCCGTCGACGAGCACACCTGTACCGAAGGCGATCTGCTCGCTCTCGTTGAAGAAGTTCTCCGGGGTGCGGTTCAGCGTCATGGTGCCGACCTTGCGGAGCGGGAAGTCGTTCTCCGGCCAGGTCTTGGTGTCGTCCAGCGGGTCGAAGTCGAGCTCGGGGTGCTCGTGGTCGTCCATCAGCTGCACGTACAGGTCCCAGGACGGGAAGTCGCCGCGCTCGATGGCCTCGTAGAGGTCCTTCGTGTGGACGCCGAGCTCCTTGCCCTGCGCCACCTCCGCGTCGGCGGCGGTCCAGGACTTGACGCCCTGCTTGGGCAGCCAGTGGTACTTGACCAGCTGGGTCTCCCCGGCGGCGTTGACCCACTTGTAGGTGTTCACGCCGAAGCCCTGCATGTGCCGGTAGCTGGACGGCAGGCCACGCGGGCTGAGCACCAGCGTGATCATGTGCATCGCCTCGGGCGACTGCGACCAGAAGTCGAACACCCGGTTGGGGACCTGCCGGTCGAAGTTGACCGGGTCTGGCTTCTGCGAGTGGATGAAGTCGGGGAACTTGATCGCGTCCCGGATGAAGAAGACACCGAGGTTGTTGCCGACGAGGTCCCAGTTGCCGTCCTCGGTGTAGAACTTCACCGCGAAGCCGCGCGGGTCACGCGCCGCCTCGGAGGAGTCCCGGCCACCGGCCACGGTCGAGAAGCGCAGGGCGACCTCGGTCTCCTTGCCCTTCTCCTGGAACAGCTTGGCGCGGGTGTACTTGCTGATCGGCTCGTCGCCGACGGTGCCGTCGGCGACGAAGACGCCGAAGGCGGTGGCGCCGCGGGCGTGCACCACGCGCTCCGGGATGCGCTCCCGGTCGAAGTGGCTGATCTTCTCGAGGAACTGGTAGTTCTCCAGGGTCGCCGGGCCACGAGCGCCCACGGTCCGCTGGTTCTGGTTGTCGTAGACCGGGTGGCCCTGACGGTTGGTCAGGATGGCGCGGTCGGCCTCACTGGCCGCCGGGCCCTGCGATGCGACGTCGGTCATGCTCTTCCTCTTCTCTGCTCGTCTGCAGTGTTCCGAGCTCACCTGCGCGCGGCCTGGCAGCCGGCGCAGGACCCCCAGAAGACGACCTCGGCCTCGTCGACCACGAACCCCGCCGTGTCGGAGGGGGCCAGGCACGGAGCGGCCCCCACGACACAGTCGACGTCGACGACGACCCCGCACTCCCGGCAGACCAGGTGGTGGTGGTTGTCGCCGACCCGCAGCTCGTACAGCGCCGGCCCACCGGCCGGCTCGATCCGCCGGGCCAGCCCGCCGCCGACCAGCGCCTTGAGCACCCCGTAGACCGCCTGCGGCGAGATCGCGGGGTGTGCGGCGCGGGCGGCGGTGACGATGGTCTCGGCGTTGACGTGCGGGTGCGTGGCCAGGACGTCCATCACGGACAGCCGGGGGCGGGTGACCCGCAGCCCCGCCGTCCGCAGCTGCGCGTCCCAGGCCGTCTCCATCGGCCCCGACTCAACCCTCTTGTCTTGAGCAAGTCAAATCAAGGATCCGTCAAGCGAACACGATGGTGCGGTGGCCCTCGACGACCACGCGGTCCTCCACGTGCCAGGTCACCGCCTGCGCGAGCACCTGCCGTTCCACGTAGCGCCCGACCCGGCGCATGTCCTCGACCGTCGCGCGGTGGTCGATCCGGGCGACCTCCTGCTCGATGATCGGCCCGGCGTCCAGCTCGGGCGTGACGTAGTGCGCCGTCGCGCCGATCAGCTTCACGCCGCGGTCGTGGGCCGCCTGGTACGGGTTCGCGCCCACGAACGCCGGCAGGAAGCTGTGGTGGATGTTGATGAGTCGCTCGGGGAACCGGCTGCAGAAGTCGGCCGAGACGACCTGCATGTAGCGGGCGAGCACCACCAGGTCGACGTCGCCGATCAGGTCCAGCGCCTTGGCCTCGGCGGCGTCCTTGGTCTCCGGCGTGACCGGCAGGTGGTGGAACGGCACGCCGTGCGCCCGGGCCACCGGCTCGAGGTCGGGGTGGTTGGAGACGACGGCGGCGATCTCCGCGCGCAGGTCGCCCGACCCCACCCGGTAGAGCAGCTCCTGCAGCACGTGGTCGGTCCTCGACACGAACACCGCCAGCCGCGGCTTGTGCACCGCCTCGGTCAGCCGCCAGGTCATCCCCCACTGGCCGGCCAGCAGTCCCAGCGCCCCCTCCAGCTGGTGCCGGCGGACGGCGAGGCCGTGCAGCACGAACTCCAGCCGCAGCGTGAACGTGCCGCCCTCCGGATCGGAGGAGTGCTGCTGGGACTCCACGATGTTCGCTCCGGCGTCGGCCAGCAGGCGCGAGAGGACGGCGACGATGCCGGGCCGGTCGGGACAGCGGACGACCAGACGTCCGAGGTCGGTGAACCGGTCGGAGGTCTGCGGGGTCACGGCAGGGATGGTGACAGAGCGGTCCGGCGCGGCCGACGGCCCCCGGCGCGTTCACACCTCGGGCAGGTCCGCGCGGTGCCGGTCCGCGACGTCGAACAGGTCGCCGAACTCGGCCACCCGCGCCAGGACGTCCTCGGTCCCGAAGCGCACCGACTCCGGGTCCGCGCCGTCCCGCAGCGCGTCGACCTCGTCCCAGCCCAGCGGCGTGGACACCGTCGCGCCGGGCCGGGCCCGCAGCGAGTAGGGGGCGACCGTCGTCTTCGCGGTGTTGTTCTGGCTCCAGTCGACCAGCACCTTGCCCGGCCGCAGCGCCTTCTCCATCCGCCAGACCACCTGCTCGGGCGTCTCGCCGGTCAGCTCCCGGGCCAGCTGCTTGGCGTACCGGCTGGGGTGCTCCCTGTCCGCGCAGCCGATCGGCGCGTACACCTGCATCCCCTTGGACCCCGAGGTCTTCACCACCGGGTCCAGCCCGTCGGCGACCAGCCGCTCGCGGAGCCGGTGCGCCACGTGCGCGCACTCGACGACGCCGGTGCCGGGGCCGGGGTCGAGGTCGAGGACCAGCAGGTCGGGCAGGAGCTGTTCCCCGCCGTCGTCCACCCGCCACTGCGGGACGTGCAGCTCCAGGGCGGCGAGGTTGGCCGACCACACGAGGTCGGGGACGGCGGACAGCAGCACCATGTCCAGGGTCTCCCGGCCCCGGGAGCTCCCCGGGGAGGGCACGGTCACCGAGCGCACCCAGGGCGGGGCGTGCCGGGCGCTGTTCTTCTCGAAGAACGCCTTCCCGTCCACGCCCGAGGGCCAGCGGGTGAAGGTGACCGGGCGGTCGGCCACGTGCGGCAGCAGCACCGGCGCGATCCGCACGTAGTAGTCGATGACCTGCGCCTTGGTGAACCCCACCACGGGGAAGAGCACCTTGTCCAGGTTCGAGACCTCGAGTTGGCGCCCCTCGATCTGCACCCGCTGCCGCACGGGCTCGCTCACGGCTCGACCACCACGTCGGCGGGGTCGACGTCGTCGCGCAGCCCGCGCCAGGACGGATGGCGCAGCCGCCCGTCGCGGGTCCACTGGCCGAAGGCGACCTCGCCGACGAGCAGCGGCTCGACCCAGTGCGCGTCCCGGGTGACCAGCCGGGGCAGCGCGTCGGCGAACGGCGAGGTGCTGCGCGGGGTGAGCAGCGGCGCCAGGTCGGCGAGTGCCCTCGCGGTGAAGCCGGTGCCGACGTGCCCGGCGTACACCAGCCGGCCGGTGTCGTCGTGCACGCCGACCAGCAGCGAGCCGATCCCCCCTGCCCGCCGCCCCTCACCGGGCCGCCACCCGCCGACGACCACCGCCTGGGTGCTCAGGTTCTTCACCTTGCGCCAGTCCGGCCCGCGGCCACCGGGCCGGTACGGCGAGTCCAGCCGCTTGGCGACGACGCCCTCCAGCCCGTTCTCCCGGCTGGCCGCCTGCACCAGCGGGCCGTCGCTGCGGAACCAGGGGGTGGTCACCCAGCGGTCACTGCCGAGCCCGAGCGCGTCCAGCCGCTCGCGGCGCTCGGTGTACGGCAGGCCGAGCATGCTCGCGCCGTCCCAGGCGAGCAGGTCGAACACCAGGTAGCTGACCGGCGCGGCGGCGGCCATCCGGGCCACCTCCGGACCGGTCCGGTGCATCCGCCCCTGCAGCAGCCCGAAGTCGGGGCGGCCGCGCGCGTCGAGCGCGACCACCTCGCCGTCCAGCACGGCGTCGTGCCCGTGCAGCGCGGCCGGCAGGGCACCGAGCTCGGGGTAGGTGGCGGTGACGTCGTTGCCGCTGCGGGCCCGCAGCCGCAGCCGGCCGGACCGGACGTGGGCCAGCGCCCGGACGCCGTCCCACTTGAACTCGTAGCCCCAGCGCGGGTCGTCGGCCGGGGGCAGCTCGCCGAGGGCCGCCAGCATGGGCGGCAGGTCCTCCGGGACGTCCGCGGCGACCGGCGCCTCGACGGCGGGGTGCGGGTCCAGCCGGCGGATGTTCCAGGTGCGGTCGGGCAGCCGGAAGAGCACGTAGCGGCCGGTGAGCCGCCGGCCGGTGAACGCGACGGTGACGTGGTCCTCGGCCCACTTCTCGGTGGCGTACCGGCCGGTGTCCCAGATGCTCACCTCACCGCCGCCGTACTCGCCGGCGGCGATCATGCCGGTGAAGGACGCGTACTCCAGCGGGTGGTCCTCGGTGGGGACGGCGAGCCGGTTCACCCCCGGCTCCAGCGGCGGCCCCTTCGGCACCGCCCAGCTCTTCAGCACACCGTCGCGCTCCAGGCGCAGGTCCCAGTGCACCCGCTCACCGGCCCGGCCGCGCGGCGTGTGGTGCTCCTGGACGACGAAGGTGTCGTCGTCGCCGACGGGCAGCGGCTGCCCGGCGGGTGGCACGGGCTCGGCGGTGCGCGCGGGGTCCCGCTTGGCCCGGTAGGTGGCCAGCGGGTCGGGCTGGATCGCGGACAAGCGCAGACCGGGTCAGGCGGTCTTGCGGGCCCGCGACGCGCGCTTGGCCGGCTTGGCCTCGTCGTCGTCCGCGGTCGCCTTCTCGGCCGGGGCCTTCTTCGCGGCGGCCTTCTTCGCCGGCGCCTTGGCGGCCGGCTCGTCGTCGTCCCCGGTCGCCTTCTTCGCCGGGGCCTTCTTCGCGGCGGCCCGCTTGGCCGGCGCCTTCCGGGCCGGCGCAGGCTCCTCGACGGCGTCGTCGTCCCCGGCCGCGGGGGCCGAGCCCCCGGCCCGCTCGACACTGCGGCGGAGCGCGCTCATCAGGTCCACCACCGCGCCGCCCCCGGTGTCGGCGGTCTCCGGCGCCTGCTGCACCTCACCGCCGGACTGCTTGGCCTCCAGCAGCGCCTGCATCGCCTCGCGGTAGTCGTCGGTGAACTGGCCCGGGTCGAAGTCGCCGGCCATCGTCGCGATCAGCGACTCGGCCATCGCGAGCTCCTGCGGCCGCACCGGCACGTCCTCGTCGAGGAAGCCGAAGTCCGGACGGCGGATCTCGTCGGGCCAGCGCATGGTGTGCAGCACCAGGACCCCGTCGCGCACCCGGAGCGCGGCCAGCGACTCCCGCTGACGGATGGCGATCTTCGTGATCGCGACCTGGCCGGCGTTCTCCAGCGCGGTGCGCAGCAGCACGTACGGGCGGGCGGCGACGCCGTCGGGCTCGAGGTAGTAGGTCTTCTCGAAGTGGATCGGGTCGATCTGCTCCTGGTCGACGAACTGGAGCACCTCGATCTCGTGCGTGGTGGGGAGCGGCAGGTCCTCGAAGTCCTCGTCGGTCAGCACGACGAGCTGGCCGTCGGGCAGCTCGAAGCCCTTGGCTATGTCGCCGTACTCGACCTCCTCGCCGTCGACCGAGCACACGCGCTTGTACTTCACCCGGCCACCGTCGGTCCGGTGGACCTGGTGGAAGCGGATGTCGTGGTCCTCGGTCGCCGAGTACAGCTTCACGCCGATGCTCACCAGGCCGAAGGAGACCGCGCCCTTCCAGATCGACCGCACGCTGCCTCCCGTTCCCGGACCGCGACGCCCGGCGTCGCCCCAAGATCACAGGATAGGGCCGTCAGCACCTCCCCGGCAGGCCGACGGCGGCCGCCACCTGCGGCCCGCCACCCGGACGGGTGACCCGGCGGCGGGCCGGGATCAGCTGTCGGCGTCGCGGCCGGGGGTGAGCGCGCCGTTCTGGATGGCGTCGTAGACGAACTGCAGCACGTCCGAGCCCGCCACCATCGTCATGGTCAGCGCCGCCAGCCGGGTGGCCCGCGGCGCGGCGACGTAGCCGAGGACGAAGCCGGTGCCGACCCACTGCGCCAGGCAGAACGGGCAGGTGAGCAGCTCGCCGACCGCGTGCTTGACGCCGCCGTGCTCGCGCACCTCCTCGGCGACCTCCGCCTCGCCGGACGTGCCCTGGTAGCTGGTGAACGGCGCCCGGACCGGTGCGGTCACCGGGTCCTTGGCGATCCGGCGGGCCAACCGGAACGTGCCGACGGTCAGCAGCACGGCGTCGCCGAGCGGGATGCGGGTGGGCAGTTCCCTGCCCGAGACGCGGATCGCCGCGGCCGCGGCGCCGACCAGGCCGACGTAGACGCCCATCGCCCCCAGGTCCGCGCCCAGTGGTCGCGCCTCCCCCTGCGTGTACTCCTGCTTCTGGGTGCGGGCCCAGCGCCGCACGGGATCGCCGATGCGCGGCAGCTGGTTCGGGATGGCCATGGCCACCTCGCTACCCGCCGTCGCCGGGTCCATGCCGAACCGGCGCCGCGCATGGCCCGGGGCCACCCGGGTAGGGCGTGATCACGACGCCGGTCACCCGACCGGCTCCCCCGTCCACCGGACGGACGAGCGTGCGCCCACCGGACGCACGCAGAACGGAGGCAACCCGATGACCCAGGCCGACCCGAACGAGCAGGCGGCCGCCCACTCGGCCCGCAACGACGCCGAGTTCCCCGACGACGAGCGCGGCCTCACCGGTGTCGACGAGGCCGCCTTCGCCGACACCGGGTCCACCGGGGGCGCCGAGGGCCAGACCGCCCGCGACGTGTTCCCCGAGGACAACGGCGTCCCGGACGTGTCCCAGGACGACTTCCCGACGATGCAGGCCAGCGAGGACCCGCAGTTCGCCCCGGAGCCCGGTGACCGGGAGGGCCACCAGACCGTCGACTTCGGGACGACGGCGTTCGAGCAGGCCGAGGGCGAGTCCCTGTCCGGCCGGCTGGAGCGGGAGCTGCCCGACGACGCCCCGGACGTCCGGCCGGCCGAGGACCCCGACCGCGCCTTCGCCCAGCTGGGCCAGGACCAGGACACCGACCTGCTCAGCGACTCGGGCACCCACCGCACCGGCGACGACGTCGAGGCCTTCGCCGACGCCCCGGTGGCCGGCGAGGGGCCCGAGGAGAGCGCCGTCCACGTCATCGAGAACACCTGAGCGCAGCTGCGGGCCGGTCCCCCTCCCCCGGGGGGACCGTCCGCCCGGCCCGGTTGGTGCCGTGATCAGCGCGGGGCTACGTTGGGTGCCACGGTTGAGCAGCCAGCCGTCGCCTGCCCGGACCCCCGGGGCCAGGCGTGTCCGGAACACCCCGCGGTGTACCGGGCCGCGTGGGGACCGGACGGTGTGCCGACGTACTCTGTCCGGGCGAACGCGTGCCCGACGTGCACCGCCGCTGAGAGGAGCTGCAGTCCGTGACCTCATCCGACTCACCCGCCGAAGGCGTGTCGACCGCGGCTGACTCGAACGAAGCGCCCTTCGACGACGTGATCACGCTGTCGACGTCGAACGACGGCGACGGCACGGTCACCGTGACGGTCGTGGGCGAGGTCGACACCTTCACCGCCCCCGTCCTCCGCGCCTCGTTGGACACGCAGCTCGAGCAGCAGCCCAAGGCCCTGGTCATCGACCTGTGCGGCGTCCAGTTCCTCGGCTCGGCCGGCCTGGCCGTGCTCGTGGAGACCCAGAAGTCGGCGCGCACCCGCGACGTCGCGCTGCGGCTGGTCGCCAACACCCGCGCCGTGACCCGCCCGCTGGAGGTCACCGGCCTGATCGACCTGTTCACGATCGCCGACCGCGCCTGAAGAAGGACCCCGCTGCCCCCCGCCACTCGCACGCTCGCGGCGGGCCCCTGCAGCGGGGCCGCCAGTGGCCGACGGGCGCCCCTCCGCTCGGAGGGGCGCCCGTCGTCGTTCATGCGCTGAGCAGGCTGCAGACGCCGGCCTCCAGGGTGCGCTGGGCGGTCCGGTCATCGGGTGCCTCGGCCGCCTCGGCCAGCGCGTCGGCGATCGTCTCGCCCTGCTCGTACCGGTCGACGACCCGCGGGTCGACGTAGCTGGCCCGGCACACGGCCGGGGTGTTGCCCAGCTGCTCGGAGACCTTCACGTAGGCCTGCCGCACCACCTTCTTCCGCGCCGTCCTGCTGCGCGGCGGGGGCTCCTCGGCCAGCGTGGCGGCCATCATCACCGTCGCCGTCCAGGTGCGGAAGTCCTTCGCGGTGATCTCCGCGCCGCTGATCTCCTTCAGGTAGGCGTTGATCTCGTCGCTGGTCACGTCGTGCCAGCTGCCGTCCGCCAGGGGGTAGCCCAGCAGCTCCTCCCCCAGGTCGGCGGGGCGCTTGAGCAGCTCCCGGACCACCACCGCCGTCGGCTTGTCGATCAGCTCGAGCTCACGCTCGATCCCGCCCTTGGCGGTGTAGTGGAAGAAGACCCGCTCCCCGCGCACCTCGACGTGCTCCCGGCGCAGCGTGGCCAGCCCGAACGTGCCGTTGTCCTCCGCGTACTGCTCGCTGCCCACCCGGAACGCGCCCAGGTCCAGCAGCCGCACGCCGCACGCCAGCACCCGCTCCCGGTTCAGCCCGCGGCTGCCCAGCGCGTCGAGGACGGCGTCGCGCACGTCGGGCAGCTGGTGGGAGATCTCCAGCACCCGCTCGTGCTTGGCGGCGTCCCGCTTGATCCGCCACTGGTCGTGGTAGCGGTACTGCCGCCGGCCGGCCGCGTCGGTGCCGAGCGCCTGGATGTGGCCGTTCGGCCACGGGGAGATCCACACGTCCTTCCAGGCCGGCGGGATGGCGAGCGCCCGGATCCGGTCCAGCCGGTCGTCCTTGATCAGCGCGCCGGTCTCGTCGCGGTAGGCCCAGCCCCGTCCGGCGCGACGCCGCGTCCAGCCCGGGGCGTTCACGTCACTGCGCCGCAGTCTCACGGGCACTCAGATGGGCACGCGGGACCCGCGCCAAACGCAGCGTGGTCGGTCCCACCCCAACCGGTGAGATCGGGGTTTGATCGCACCACCCGCTGGGCACGACTGACACTCGGTCGGTCTACCGTCGGGAGGTGCCGGGTCCTTCCCGGGCACCAGCCCACGAGAGCGACCGCGTCGCTCGCGCTCCGCGCCGGAGCCGCGGGCGGGTGCGCTGACCGACGCCGCGCTCCCGTCCGGGGGCGCGGGGGACGACGAAGGAGCAGACGACGCATGGTCGACACGACGGGCGCCGGCCCCACGGGTGAGCGGCGGTCCGAGCGGCTGGAGCTGCGGGTGCCCACGTCTCGCACGCAGCTGCCCGCCGTGCGCGCGATGGCCGGTGACCTCGCCATGCGCATGGACTTCGACCTGGACGCCGTCGAGGACCTGCGCCTGGCCGTGGACGAGGCGTGCGCCACGCTCGCCGCGGTCGCGCTCGGGGGCAGCCCGCTGACGGTCGTCTACGAGGTCAGCCGCGAGGGCCTGCGCATCGACGCCTGGGTGCCCACCGACCAGGGCGTGGACGTGCCCCGGGACGGCTTCGGGTGGACGGTCCTGCACACCCTGGTAGACACCGTGGAGGCGGGACCGAGCAGCCAGGCGACGGTCCCGGCCGGCGACGGCAGCTCCTCCCCCGTCGCCCGCATCGCCCTGGTCAAGCAGCTGCGCCGTTGGACCTCCGGCCCCGTCGTCGACGTGCTGGCCGAGGACTCCGGGCACGACGGCATCTCGGTCGCACGGTGACCCGGTCGGCTGCCACCGACCAGCCGGCCAGCGGCGACACCGACGTGCTCGGCCCGGCTCCCGCCGCACGGCCCCGGCCGCCGGCGGACGACGCGACCCCGCTCGTCGAGGAGCCCGGCGAGCAGGACGCCACGGACGACGCCGATGCCGACGAGCACACCGACGAGCACACCGACGAGCACAGCGGGGAGACCGCCGGGATGACGACGGACCCCGCGGACCCAGCGGACCCGGCGGAGGTGGTGCAGCCGGCGGCGCCCACCACGGACGGCGTGGACACCCCACCGGTCTCGGAGAACCGCAGTCGCGCCGAGCGCACGGCCCCGCTGTTCGCCGAGCTCGCCACGCTGGAGAAGGACGACCCGCGCCGCGAACGGCTGCGCGAGATCCTGGTCGAGGAGCACCTGCCCCTCGTCCGGCACTTCGCCCGCCGGTTCAGCAACCGGGGCGAGCCGTTCGACGACCTGCTGCAGGTCGGCACGCTCGGCCTGATCGCCGCGATCGACCGGTTCGACCCGTCCCGCGGCGTGGAGTTCCTCTCCTTCGCCGTGCCCACCATCACCGGGGAGATCAAGCGGCACTTCCGCGACCAGGGCTGGTCGGTGCGCGTGCCCAGGCGGCTGCAGGAGCTGCACCTGTCGCTCAACGCCGCGGTCAGCGAGCTGTCGCAGAAGAACGGTCACGCCCCGACGCCCTCGGAGCTCGCCGAGCACCTGGGCATCCCGCGCGCGGAGGTGCTCGAGGGGCTCGCGGTGGCCAACGCCTACCGCAGCAGCTCACTGGACGAACGGCTGTCCGGCGAGGAGGACTCCCCCACCCTGGCGGCGACGCTGGGCGAGGAGGACGCCGCGCTGGAGGGCGTGGAGTACCGGGAGTCGCTCCAGCCGCTGCTGGCCACCATCCCGGCCCGCGAGCGCCGCATACTCATCCTGCGGTTCTTCGGCAACATGACCCAGTCGCAGATCGCCGCGGACATCGGCATCTCGCAGATGCACGTGTCCCGGCTGCTGTCCCAGACGCTGGCCAAGCTCCGCGAGGGCCTGCTCAAGGATTAAGGACCTCCCTTCCCCCACCCTTCGCGAGCTCAGGGTGGGTCCCTGAAGGGAGGCCGGCCGACGGCCCAGGACTCATCGGGTCCTGGGCCGTCGTCGTCCTACTGCTGGTCCGGGGCTCCCCGCTCGATCTGCGGGGTGCTGCGGACCTCGTCGGTCGCCTGGGACAGCGACGGCGGGGTGGGCATCGGTGCCGACGGGACGCCCGGCTCGACGCCGATGCTGGACAGCGAGATCTTGGCCTCGGGCTGCTCGGCGGCCGGCGGCAGGTTCGAGTCGAACCAGCCGGTGGTGTCCAGGGGCTGGGCCGGCGCTGCGCCGTTGCCGCCGTCGCCGGGGCCGACGTCCAGCCACGACCGGCTCTCGCCCTCCGCGCCACCCAGCCGGGACAGCCCCTCCAGCGCCTTGCTGAACTCGCTGGGGACGATCCACATCTTGTTGGCGTCGCCCTGCGCGATCTGCGGCAGCGTCTGCAGGTACTGGTAGGCCAGCAGCCCCTGGTCGGGCTTGCCGTCGTGGATCGCGCGGAAGACCGTCTCGATCGACTTCGCCTGGCCCTGCGCCTGCAGGAACAGCGCCGCCCGCTCACCCTCCGCGCGCAGGATCCGGCTCTGCCGCTCGGCCTCGGCCTCCAGGATGGCCGCCTGCTTCTTGCCCTCCGCGGAGAGGATCGCCGAGGCCTTCTGGCCCTCGGCGGTGGTGATCGCCGACTGCCGCTGGCCCTCGGCGGTGAGGATGACGGCGCGCTTGTCCCGGTCGGCGCGCATCTGCTTCTCCATCGAGTCCTGGATGGACGGCGGCGGGTCGATCGCCTTGATCTCCACGCGGGCCACCCGCAGGCCCCACGGGCCGGTGGTGCCGTCCAGCACCTCCCGCAGCTGCGAGTTGATGCCGTCGCGGCCGGTCAGCGCGCCCTCGAGGTTCAGCCCACCCACGACGTTGCGCAGCGTCGTGGTGGTCAGCTGCTCCATGCCGGTGATGTAGTTGGCGATCCCGTACACCGCCAGCCGCGGGTCGGTGACCTGGAAGTACACGACCGTGTCGATGCCCACCTGCAGGTTGTCGGCGGTGATCACCGGCTGCGGCGGGAAGGAGACGACCTGCTCGCGCAGGTCGATGGTGGCCCGGACCCGGTCGACGAACGGCACCAGCAGCGCCAGGCCCGGCGAGAGGGTGCGGCTGTACCGGCCCAGCCGCTCGACGACCTTCGCCTGCGCCTGCGGGACGATGGTGACGCTCTTCGCCAGGACGACGATCACGAGCAACGCGATCACGATCAGGGCGATCACTGCGGGTTCCACGGGGCTGCGCTCCGTTCATCGGTGGTGCGGGACCCCTGATCTTGCTCCCCACTGGGGCGGCAGTCACCCGTCGGCGACACCACGTCACCCGATCGCAACGGCAGAACGAGGTCATTCGGCCGGCAGGGACGGTGGATGCCGGCTCCTGCTGCGCAGCGATCCCGTCCGTGGAGGCGGCTTCACGGACACTTCGTGGTGAGCCGTTGCGGAGTTCCATGTCGGGTTGTGCCTGCGGGGAAGGGCGACCGGTCAGCGCTGTCTGTGTGGCCGTCTCAACGCGCTCAGGACCGTCTCGGTCACGAGTCGTTCGACCTCTCGTGCGGCGAGTTGCCCGAGCCGGACGCCGTCGGCACCGCCGGCGAGCAACCACGTCACCATGATGACGACCCACTCCGCACTGAGGTCGACGCAGAACACGCCATCCTCCTGGCCGCGGCGGACCAGTGCGCGCAGTCGTTCGTCGCTGTCGCGCACCAGAGTGAGGAGTTCCTTCTCCACCAGTTCGTCCAGCGGCTGGGACGTCAGCAGCCCGAAGCGGACTCCCAGCGGGGCGAGCGCGGCGAGGAGCCGACGCAGGGCGTCATCCGGCGGACCTTCCTCGAGCCGGGCGGCGTCGGTGGCGGCGACGTAGGCCTCGGCGGCCGCGCGCGCCACCGCTGACACCAGCACCCGCCGGTTCGGATACCGCCGGAACAGGGTGGCCCGGCTGATGCCCGCGGCTGCGGCGATCTCCTCCATGGACGCGGCCGGCGCCGCCGACAGGACCTCGGCCGCGCGAGACAGGAGCAAATCCTCGGGCACGTCAGCATCCTATCGGTCTGAGACGTAATCGTCTCAGATGAGAAACAATCATCTCATGACTTCGCGGATTGCGCGCTGACTCCAGCCCTGCTCGTCGGCATCGCCGGGTTGGCGGCACTCGACTCCTCGCCATCGGGGTCGCCGTGTACGCCGGCGCGGACCTGGCCGCCGATGTGGTCACCGGCGGACTGGTGTGGGTGCGCCGAGGCGCTCTCGGCTTGGCCGCGCTATCCCTGCTGATCGCGGCCGCCCGTCGACTTCGCCCGCAGCACCGGTCGGCGGTCGTCCTGCCCCGCTGGTTCGGCCCGTGGACCGCTGCCCCCGTCGGGGTGCTCGTCACAGCGGCTGACCTCCCCAACGCCTTCCCGTACCTGATCGCCATCGAGCGCCTGGTCACCGTCGACGTGCCCCTGGCAACGGGCCTGTGGGTACTGGTCGGCTACGCCGTCGTGTACTGCCTGCCCTGCCTGATGCTGCTCGCCGTCGGCATGCTCCACGGCGAGCGGATGCGCCGCGGACTCCAACGGGTCTACGACCGCATCGGCCAGGCGCGCACGGTGCCTCGCAGCATCCCGGCCGCCCTCGGCCTGGTGCTACTCGCAGCCGCCGTGGCTGCCATCGCAGCACGGGTGTGAACGCGCTCTGCCCTTGGTCAGCCCTCCCGACGGGAGGCCCTGGGATGGTGGTCTCGGAAGCTCCGGGCGCCCACAGGCACATGGCGTGATGTCTCCCTCAGTGGCCCCTCAAGGACAGCAGGCGGGCTCAGGGGACAGATCGCTCTGTCGTGGATCGAGGGCCTCCATCGAACCCCGTCCGGACAGCACCGGTCCGAGTTCGGTGCCCAGTCCCGCCATGGTGGAGGGCGCCGAGCACTGACCCCAGCGCAGCTTCCCGGCCGTGCGCCAGCGGCGCAGCACCTCGATCACGTGCCGTCCAAGGCGTTGCCCACCACCCGGACGCCCGCCCCGGCGACGATCGCGCCGGCATCCACGTCTCGGGTCACGACGGCGCCGTACCCGATGACCGCCGCGTCCCCCACGGTGACGCCCTTGAGTATCGCCGCCCTTTCCGCCAGCCACACGTCGTCGCCCAGACGCACCGGCCGGGTCGGCGAGGAGGTGTGCCGCTCGCTGGGCGCTGTGCCGTGGAAGTCGGTGTCGAAGATGGCGCCGGCGCCAAGCGTGGCCCGGGCGCCGATGACCACGGACTCCCGGGCTGCTATGCGGATGCCGTTGAGGTAGGAGTCGGGGCCGATCTCGATGACGGCGTCGCGGGCAAGCGTGTTCAGCCGGTTCGGCTGCGCGCTCTTGCTCTCGAGGTTGCAGCCCGCACCGATCAGCACTCGCCCGGGACCCCCCACTATCAGCCGACCGGCGATCGTCACGCCGGGCCCCAACTGGACGCGGGGATGGAGCCGTCGGAAAAGTGCGATCCGTAGTGCGCGACGCAGCCTTCCGATCATGGCGGTGAGCCTGCCAGAACCCAGCACGCGCCACTGCCCCTGACACGAGAATCAGGGTTCCGAGGCAGGCGTCAGTTCCACGGCTGAGCCGCGGTGAGTGAGGGCGTCGG